>NZ_JBFAKM010000008.1:0-183373 GCF_040655695.1 Polymorphospora sp. NPDC050346
GGGCGCGCGGTCGCGCGCCCGCCCCGTCGGCGGAAGTGTCGTACTCAGGGGACGAGTCCCGATTCCTTGATCAGCGCGATGGTCGCTTCCAGCGCGTCGAGGTCGTTGAGGTCGATGTCCGGCACGGCGAGGCTGCTCAGCGCCGGTACGCCGGCCGGTCCCTCGACACCGGCCACGACCGGGTACTCGTAGGTCTGCTCGGCGAAGTACTTCTGCGCGTCGGCGCCGAGCAGGTAGTCGACGAACACCTTGACGTCCGGGTCCTGCGCGGCCTTGGTGAGCACGCCGACGCCGGAGACGTTGACCAGGCCGCCGCTGTCGCCGCCGGGGAAGAAGTGCAGCTTGGCCTTCAGGCCGTCCGGCGTGGTGCCCTGCTCCTTGGCCAGTTCGCCGAGGTAGTAGTGGTTGAGCAGGCCGGCCGGGAGCTTGCCGCTGTTGACCTCGTCGAGGATCGGGCCGTTGCCGTCGCGGACCTGCGGGTCGTTGGCCTTGAGTCCGGCCAGGAACTCCTTGGCCTTCGCCTCGCCGTGCTGCACCTTGATCGCGGTGACGAAGGTCTGGAAGGAGGCGTTGGTCGGGGCGACGCCGACCTTGCCCTTCCACGCCGGCCCGGTCAGGTCGAACACCGACGCGGGCAGGTCGGCCTCGGGCACCAGGTCGGGGTTGTAGACCAGCACGCGGGCGCGGGCGGTGACGCCGACCCACTGGCCGCTGCGGGCCCGGTAGGCGGCCGGCACCTTGTCGGTGACCGCGCCGTCCAGCGTGGCGAAGAGGCCCTGCTTGGCGACGGCACCGAGCGCTCCGGCGTCCTGGGCGAGGAAGACGTCGGCGGGGGACTTGTCGCCCTCTTCGAGAAGCTGGGTGGCCATCGCGGCGGTGTTGCCGTACCGGGTCTCCACGGCGATCCCGGTCGCCTGGGTGAACTGCTCCAGCAGCGGCTTGACCAGCGACTCGCTGCGGCCGCTGTAGACGGTGATCTTCTTGTCGGAGGTCGGGGTCTCGGCCTGCGCCGGAGCGTCATCCTCGGCGCCGCAGGCGGCGAGCCCGAGCACGAGGAGGCTGGCGGCCGCCAGTGCGAGCGCGGCCTTCCGGGGAGAGGTGGGCACAGCGTGCTCCTTAGAACGTCACGGCAAGCGAAAAGCCGGGCCCGGCTCATTTACAACGATGTAGAAGTTAGCAGAGCCTAACCTCAGGCAACAGGGGTGGGTGCCCCGCTAGCGGCCCCGGGCCCGCGACAGCCGGACGAACTCCCCGAGATCGACGACCGCCTCACCGGTCCAGAAGCACGATCCGGCGACGACGAGCGCGGGCGCGGCCAGCAGGGTGAGGTGCCGCCCGGCCGGCACCGGCCGCAGCAGCGCGGCGATCCGGCGCGGCACCGGCCCCGGCCGGGGCACCGGCCAGCCGGCGACCGACAGGTGCAGCCGGCCCGTGGCCCGGCCCGGCACCGCCGGCCCGGCCAGCGCGACCCGGCCGATCGCCCGGGCCACCACCGACCGCCCGCCGGCCTCGTCCGCGGCACGCTCGTCGGCCCACCGCTCCACCGTGTACGCCACCAGCGCCGCGACTGGGCGCAGCAGCGGATTGGCCGCCGCCGCCAGCCGTACGCCGAGCAGCCAGCGGTGGTGCGCGCCGGTCAGGTGTGCCTGCTCGTGGGCCAGCACCGCGGCCCGCTCGGCGGGGCCGAGCGCGGACAGCATGCCGTCGGTCACGACGATGCGACCGGGCCGGCCGGGCAACGTGAACGCGGCCGGCCGGTCGTCCTCGACCACCACCAGACGGTCGTCGCCGGGCAGCCCCGCCGCCTCCCGCCGGGCCGAACGCAGCCCCGCCGCCTCCCGGCGGGCCGCGACCGTCACGGCACCGGCACCCGCCACCAGCAGGGCCAGCGCCAGCCACGACGCCCAGCCGACCGGATGCCCTCCGCTCAACCGGGTCGCCGCGTGCGCGGCGGCGGTCAGCACGGTCACCGTGCTCGACAGGGCCAGCAGCACCGCCGCGACGGTGAACGCGACCGTCGCGACCGCCGGTCGCAGCCTGTCGACGAGCAGGTACGTCACCGCGACACCGACCAGCGGGGCCAGCCCCGCCGACAGCAGCAGGTGCCCGATCACCCGCCGGCCCCGGGGCCACCTGTTCGTAGTCCGCCCTCCGGCGTCCCGTCCCCGGTGGTGTCGCCGAGCAGCAGCCGGCGGACCAGTTCCTCGTCGCGGGCCGACAACCCCGAGATGAAGTGGGTCAGCGCCGGGGCGTGGTCGGCCTCGGCGTCCAGCAGCCGGCTCATCCGCCAGGCGACGAGCCCGGACGGGTCGGACGGCGCTGCGTAGCGGTAGGCCCGGCCGCTGCGGCCGCGGGTCACCACACCCTTGGCGTGCAACCGGGACAGGGTCGTCACGACCGCGCTGTACGACAGTTCGTGGTCGTCGCGCGCGGCCAGCCGTTCGCGTACCTCGCCGGGGGACAGCGGCGTGCCGGAGTCGTGCAGGACCGCCAGGATCTCGCCCTCCAACGAGCCCGGCGCCCGCCGCCGCCGGCGGTCGTCGTCGGTGCCGGTTCCGGGGTGGTCCACGGTGTTGTCGTCTGAACCCGCAGGCATGGGCCGACAATATCGACCGGCGGGCACCCCCGGGTTCCCGGCCGCGACCGGCGCCGCCGGCCGCGGGGTGGCCGACGGTACGCCGGCACCGGATCGACGGTCCCGACGGCCGTACCGCACCGCCCGCCCGGCGGTTCTGGCAGGCTGTACGCATGTCGCAGCTCTATCTGGCGCAGGAGCCCGCCGCCGACGAGATGCTCGCCGCCGACCCGTTCGCCCTGCTGCTCGGCATGCTCCTCGACCAGCAGATCCCGCTCGAGAAGGCGTTCATCGGCCCGTACCGGCTGGCGGAGCGGCTGGCGGTGACCCGGCTCGACCCGGCGGCGATCGCCGACCACGACGCCGACGACCTGGCCCGGATCTTCGCCACCCCGATCGCGATCCACCGGTTCCCCGGATCGATGGCCGAACGCAGCCGCAAGCTGGCCCGGGCCGTCGTCGACGACTACGACGGTGACGCGGCGGCGATCTGGACCGGGGCGGCCGACGGTGCCGACCTGCTGCGCCGGCTCGGCGCGCTGCCCGGTTTCGGCAAGCAGAAGGCGCAGATCTTCACCGCCCTGCTCGGCAAGCAGTTCGGCGTACGGCCGGCCGGCTGGCGGGAGGCGGCCGGCGTCTACGGCGAGGAGGGCTCGCTGCGGTCGGTGGCCGACATCGTCGACGCGGCGAGCCTGGTCAGGGTGCGGGAGTACAAGAAGCAGATGAAGGCGGCGGCGAAAGCGGCCGGCCCGGCGCGGTGACGCGGCGCGACCACACCCGGGTGCGGCGGACGGCGCTAGGCTCTCGCCATGGCGGAGCGGGAGCGGGGTGAGTCGGGCCGCACTCCGTGCCACACCTGTCTGGGTGCCGGCCGGGTGTTGCGCTGGGCGGTGATGGACGGGCGGACCCGGGAGGTGTGGACGACCTGCCCGACCTGTTCGGGACCGTCGGCGGTCGTCAAGGGGCCCGACTGAGCCACCGGCCGGGGCGCCGTCGAGGTGCCCGGCCGACCCGTCGTCAAGGGTTGCGCCGATAGCTGGCACAAGGGCCGGGCAGGGCTGTTCGAGACACCGGGCGTTCCGGCGCCGGTGTTATCGTGACGCGATGCGGATGCTCGTGACCGGCGGAGCCGGTTTCATCGGAGCGAACTTCGTACACCAGACCCTCGAGCGCCTGCCCGGCGTCGATCTGACGGTGCTCGATGCGCTGACCTACGCCGGTGACCGGACCAGCCTCGCGGCCGTCGAGGACCAGATCACGTTCGTGCCCGGCAGCGTCACCGACGCCGCCCTGGTCGACGACCTCGTCTCCCGGGTCGACACCGTGGTCCACTTCGCCGCCGAGTCGCACAACGACAACTCCGTCGCGCAGCCGTGGCCGTTCGTGGAGACCAACATCGTCGGCACCTACCACCTGCTGGAGAGTGTGCGCCGGCACGACGTACGGCTGCACCACATCTCGACCGACGAGGTCTTCGGCGATCTCGAACTCGACGACCCGGCCCGGTTCACCGAGCACACCGCCTACCACCCGTCGAGCCCCTACTCGTCGACCAAGGCCGGCGCCGACCTGCTGGTCCGGGCCTGGGTCCGGTCCTACGGCGTCCGGGCGACGATCTCGAACTGCTCGAACAACTACGGACCGTTCCACCACGTCGAGAAGTTCATCCCCCGGCAGATCACCAACATCATCGACGGCGTACGGCCGAAGATCTACGGCACCGGGCGGAACGTGCGCGACTGGATCCACGTCGACGACCACAACAGCGCGGTGCTCGCGATCCTCGAACGCGGCCGGATCGGCGAGACCTACCTGATCGGCGCGGAGTGCGAGGTCGACAACCTGACCGTCGTCGCCGAACTGCTCGAACTCCTCGACCGCCCGCGCGACTGGTTCGACCTGGTCGACGACCGGCCGGGCCACGACCTGCGCTATGCGATCGACCCGGGCAAGCTGCGTGCCGAACTCGACTGGAAGCCGGTCTACACCAGCTTCCGCGACGGGCTGGCGCAGACCGTCGCCTGGTACCGGGCGAACGAGGCGTGGTGGCGGCCGAAGAAGGAGCAGACCGAGCGCCGCTACGCCGAACTGGGCCGCTGACGCCGCCCGGCACCCGACGAAACCCGGCCGCCGGGTCGGCGAAGCCGACTGGGCGCCGGGTCCGGGCGGTTCAGGCGGCGTTCGGCTGGGCCAGGGCGGCCAGGGCCCGGCGTACGTCGGCCAGCGACACCGTCGCCGAGTCGTCGAGGTCGGCCAGGCCGGCCTCGATCCACTGCCGCATCAGGGTCGTCACGCCCATGCCGCGCGCGTCCGCCGCGGCCCGGATCCGTTCGTAGGTCTCGACCGGCAGCCGGATCGACCGGCTGACCATCGGCTCGTCGGTGTCCGGCGTCGGCAGTCCGACCGGTTGGCTTTCGCCGATCAGGTCGGCGAGCCCGTCGCCGCCGTCGTGGAACCGCTTGATCGCGTCGTGCCGGCTCATCTCATCCGCCCCCTCGCGTTCGCCATCGCCCCACCGCCTCGTCGTAGCGTTTCGCCTCGCTGTCGCTGAGTTCGCGGGCGGAGAGGATGTCCCAGTCGTTGTCGGTGTGGTCGGCCTCGGCGAGCAGGATGGCCAGTCGCCGGCCCCGCCGGGTGGTCGAGTAGACCACCATCGCGTCGTCGCCGAGGTGCCGGATGACCCGGTGCGGGGCCCGCAGGGCCTGCCAGACCTCGGTGGGGCTGACCGCGTAGACCTCCAGGTTGCCAAGCGCTTCATCGGTGAAGCTGAACCGGTTGCCCACCGCGGGAGCGTACCACGTGCGTGGTACGTCCAAGATCGACAGAGGTTGTCCGAACGGCCGGCGCGGGAGGTGGCAGGATGGGATCGGACCCACCAGGAGAACCATGGTCAAGTGAGGAGTGCCATGGTCAAGCAGACGGGCCACCGGCCGATCCTGATCACCGACGCCCCACGCAGCCAGAACGACCAGTTGCACAGCCGCCAGGTGCGTTACATCGTGATGATGCTGATCCGGGTCGCCTGCCTGATCGCCGGTGGTGTCCTGATCTCCCTCGACGTGCCACTGCTGTGGATCTGGCTGTCGCTGTGCGGTATCGGCATGGTCCTCGTACCGTGGCTGGCCGTCCTGCTGGCCAACGACCGGCCGCCCAAGGACGAGCACCGCTTCGTCAACCGGATGCGGCACCGGACGCGGGAGGAGCCCGCGCCACGCACCCTCACCGCCGCCGAGCAGCCCCGGATCATCGACGCCGACTGACGAGGCCGCCGGACGGTCGTCAGCCGGCCCGGCAGTGGGGTGTCAGCAGGCCGGGCCGGCGGCGGGGTGTCAGCAGGCCGGGCCGGCGGCGGGGCGTCAGCCGACCGGACCGGCGGCGGAGGCGGCCCGCGACCGGGCGGTCGCCGGTCGGGCGCCGACCGTCGCCACGGCCACCGCGCCCAGTGCCGCCCCGGCGCGCAGCGCGGCGGCCGGGTCGTCACCGGCGACCCACGCCCCGAGCAGGCCGGCCGCGAACGCGTCACCGGCGCCGGTCGCGTCGACCACCGGCACCGGCCGGCCGGCCTCGCTGACCACCCCGCCGTCCGGTCGCGCCCACACCGCCCCGGCCCCGCCACGTTTGACCACCGCGTGCCGGACCCCCGCCGACAGCACCCGCGCCTGTTCGGCCGGGCTCCGGTCACCGGCCAGCACCGCCGCCTCGTCGGCGTTGGCCAGCAGCAGGTCGACGTCGCGTACCCAGTCCAGGAACGCCGCCGCGCCCACCTGCCGCAGCGGTTCGGCGGACGCCGCGTCGACGCTGGTCGACATGCCGCGTCCGCGCGCCGCGGCCAGCGCCCGCAGCCCGGCGTCGCGCGACCCGGCGTCCAGCAGCGGGTACGCCGACAGGTGCAGGTGCCGTGCCCCGGGCCGGGCGGCCAGCGCGGCATCGACGTGCCCGGGAGGAAGGCGCAGGTTGGCGCCCCGGTCGGTGACCATCGTCCGGTCGCCGTCGTGGACCAGCACGATCACGGTGCCGGTCGGCGCGTCCGGGCTCTCGTGGACCGCCGTGTCGACGCCGAGGCCGGCGAGTTCGGCGACCCGGGCCCGGCCGGCGTCGTCGGCGCCGACCGCGGCGACCAGGGTGACCGGCGTACCGCCGGCCGCCAGCCAGGCGGCGGTGTTCGCCGCCTGGCCACCGCCGGTGACGCTGATCCCGGCCCGGGCGTCCGATCCGATGGCCAGCGGGCCGCCGAGCACGGCGAGCACGTCGGTGACCACGTCGCCGAGCACGACGATCCGGGGCCGGACGCCGCCGGCACCGGCGGGCGACGGCTCGCCGGTCATCCGGCCACGGTCGGCACGGTACCGCCCGGTCCGGCGCCGGTCAGGCCGCCGGCACCGATCGGGCCCGCCCCGGTCCAGTCGGCGCCGGGCGGCGCGGCGGCGGCGATCCGGGCCGCCAGCCGGGCGTTGTTCAGGATGATCCGTACGTTGACCGCCAGGCTCGCGCCCTGTGTCGCGGAGTGGAGGTGCGAGAGCAGGAACGGGGTGACCGCCTTGCCGGTGATCCCGTCGCGGGCCAGCAGCGCCAGGCCCTCGGCCAGCGTACGGTCGTGCAGCGCCGGGTCGAGCTGCTCGTCGACCGGCAGCGGGTTGGCGACGATCAGCCCGCCGTGGTGCACATCCTGCGCCGCCCGGGCGGCCAGGACGGCCGCCACCTGCTCCGGGGTGTCGACCGACCAGTCCAGGTCGAAGCCGCCGTCGGTGATGAAGAAGCCGGGGAACCGGCGGGTGCGGTAGCCGACGACGGCCACCCCCAGCGTCTCCAGCCGTTCCAGGGTGGCGCCGACGTCGAGGATCGACTTCACGCCGGCGCAGACGACCGCGATCGGGGTACGCGCCAGGGTGGTCAGGTCGGCCGACTCGTCGAAGGTCTGCACCGCCTCCCGGTGCACCCCGCCCAGTCCGCCGGTGGCGAACACCCCGAGCCCGGCGGCCGCGGCGACCGCGCTGGTCGCGGCGACCGTGGTGGCCCCGTCCGCGCCGGTCGCGGCGGCCACCGCGAGGTCGCGTACGGACAGCTTGGTGACGCCGTCGGCGCCGGCCAGGTGGGTGAGCTGGGCGTCGTCGAGGCCGACGACGAGCTGCCCGCCGACCATGCCGATGGTGGCCGGCACCGCGCCCGCCTCGCGTACGGTCGCCTCGATCTCGCGGGCCACCCGCAGGTTGTCCGGTCGGGGCAGGCCGTGCGAGACGATGGTGCTCTCCAGGGCCACGATCGGCCGACCTGTGCGCCGCGCCTCGGCGACGTGTTCGCCGTACCGGATCGGATGGGTCGGGTGTTCGGGCAGGCCGGGGCGGTTGGCAGGATCGGTCACGATCACCACGGTACGGCCCGCGCCCGCGTCGGCCGCGGTGGACCGTGGGATGGTGACCTGTCAAACTGGTTTGTCGGAGGTGTTGTCGCGTGAGCACAGAGGTTCTCGAGCGTCCGGAGCTGAAGGACGCCGATACCGGGCCGGACATGTTCCACTACGTCCGGAAAGAGAAGATCGCCGAGAGTGCCGTGATGGGCACCTTCGTGATCGCCCTTTGCGGTGAGACGTTCCCGGTCACCAAGAGCCCGAAGCCCGGCTCGCCGGTGTGCCCCCGCTGCAAGGAGATCTACGAGTCGATGCGGGGCTGAGCCCTGATCCGGCACCCGTAGCCTCGGCGCGGTGAACACCTCGACCGTGCTGCTCCTGGCCGACCTGGTCGGGGTGGCCGTCTTCGCCGCGTCCGGGGCGTCGGCCGCGATCGTCAAACGCCTCGACCTCTTCGGCGTCGTCTTCGTCGGCTTCGTGGCCGCCCTCGGCGGCGGCATCATCCGTGACGTGGTGATCGGCGAGGTGCCGCCGCTGGCCTTCGCCAACTGGCGCTACGTGGCCGTCGCCGCGGTCACCGCCGGCTTCGTCTTCTACCTGCACCCGCGACTCGCCCGGCTGCGCCGTACGGTGCTCGTCCTCGACGCCGCCGGGCTGGGCCTGTTCACCGTCACCGGCACCGTGAAGGCCCTCGACGCCCAGGTGCCGCCGGTCGGCGCATGCGTGATCGGCATGCTCACCGCCATCGGCGGCGGGCTCGGGCGTGACCTGCTCACCGGGGAGATCCCGGTCGTCCTGCGGCGCGAGATCTACGCGGTGGCCGCGCTGGGCGGCGCGGTCGCCGTGGTCGCGGTCGACGCGGTCGGGCTCACCGGCCCAGTCCCGCTGGTCACCGCCGCGGCGTTCATCTTCGGGGTACGCCTGATCGCCCTGCGCCGCAAGTGGTCCGCCCCGATCGCCCCCACCCGCCCTTTCCCGCCCACCCCACCTGCCCCACCCCCCTCCCCACCTGCCCCGCCCCCCTCGCCCCCGCCCGCCCCGCCGTCCCCGCCCGCCCCGCCGTCCCCGCCGTCCCCGCCCGGCCCGCCGCGTTGATCGAGGAGTAGTTGCCGGCGACTTCCGGCGAAACGCCCACGGTTTCTCCTTGATCAACGGGCGCGGGCGGACGGACGGCGCGGACGGACGGCGCGGGTGTGGATGGCGTGGGCGGGGCCTGACGGGGTGCTGTTACCGGTGGGTGTCCGGGGGTGGTGGTGTCGTCCGGGGCGGGCGGGAACGGTCGTGGTTATGCTGGGACGGCCTTCGCCGGCCACCGGTCGCGGAGGCGTTTTCATGGGGCTCGTGGCGGTGCGACGCCCGTGGCCGTAACCATCGGAAGGGGGCCTCCGCGTGGTCAGCCAACCGGTCTCGACGCAGTCCTTTCCGGCGCTGCGCTCCTGGCAGCGCAAGGCGCTGGTGGAGTACCTGCGGCGCCGGTCCCCGGACTTCATGGCGGTCGCCACACCCGGCGCCGGCAAGACGACGTTCGCGCTGCGGATCGCCGCCGAGCTGATCGCCGACGGCACCGTCGAGGCGGTCACCGTCGTCGCCCCGACCGAGCACCTGAAGTCGCAGTGGGCGCAGGCGGCGGCCCGGGTCGGCATCCAGCTCGACGCGTCGTTCCGCAACGCCGACGTGCACTCGTCCCGGGACTTCCACGGGGCGGTGGTGACGTACGCGCAGGTGGGGATCGCGCCCCAGGTGCACCGGCGGCGCACGATGACCCGGCGGACCATGGTCATCCTCGACGAGGTGCACCACGCCGGTGACTCCCGCTCGTGGGGCGACGGGGTCAAGGCCGCCTTCGAGCCGGCCGTACGGCGGTTGATGCTCACCGGCACCCCGTTCCGGTCCGACGACAACCCGATCCCGTTCGTGACGTACGAGCGTGGCGGGGACGGCCTGCAACGGTCCCGTGCCGACTCGGTCTACGGCTACGCCGACGCGCTGCGCGACGGCGTCGTACGGCCGGTGATCTTCCTGGCCTACTCCGGGGAGACCCGGTGGCGGACCAGTGCCGGTGACGAGCTGGCGGCCCGGCTGGGCGAGCCGATGACGCAGGACCTGATCGCGCAGGCGTGGCGTACGGCACTCGATCCGGCCGGCGACTGGATGCCACAGGTGCTGCGTGCCGCCGACGCCCGCCTGCAGGTGTTGCGCGAGGGTGGGATGGCCGACGCGGGCGGGCTGGTGATCGCCAGCGACCAGCAGTCGGCGCGGGCGTACGCCCGGCTGATCGAGCGGCTGACCGGCCAGAAGGCCGTCGTGGTGCTTTCCGACGACGTGGGGGCGTCGGCCCGGATCGCGGCGTTCGCCGCCTCCGAGGACCGGTGGCTGGTGGCGGTGCGGATGGTGTCCGAGGGGGTCGACATCCCCCGGCTGGCGGTCGGCGTGTACGCCACCAGCGCGTCGACGCCGCTGTTCTTCGCCCAGGCGATCGGCCGGTTCGTCCGGGCCCGCCTGCCGGGGGAGACCGCCTCGGTCTTCGTGCCGAGCGTGCCGCACCTGCTCGGGCTGGCGAGCGAGATGGAGGCCGAACGCGACCACATCCTCGGTGGGCCGAAGAAGGAGGGCTTCGACGACGAACTGCTGGAGCGGGCCCAGCGCGACGAGAAGGCCGGCGGCGAGCTGGAGAAGCGGTTCGAGGCGCTGTCCGCGACCGCCGAGCTCGACCAGGTGATCTTCGACGGCGCGTCCTTCGGCACCGGCGCCCAGGCCGGCACCCCCGAGGAGGAGGACTATCTCGGCCTGCCCGGCCTGCTCACCGCCGACCAGGTGGCGCTGCTGCTGAACAAGCGCCAGGCGGAGCAGTTGGCCGCCCAGCGCCGCCGGAAGGCGGATCCGGCACCGGAACCGCGGGAGCCGGTGGTCGCGCCACCGACGGCCGCCGAGCGGCGGATCCGGCTGCGCCGGCAGCTCAACGCCCTGGTGGCCGCCCGGCACCACCGCACCGGGCTGCCGCACGGCAAGATCCATGCCGAGCTGCGCCGGTTGTGTGGTGGGCCGCCCAGCGCCCAGGCCACGATCGAGCAGCTCGAGGAGCGGATCGCGACGATGCAGTCGCTCTGAGCCCGGCGCCGCGCCGGACGGCAGGGACACCCCGGACAGCGGCGGCCTGGCACCGCCATACCGGACGGCGGCGACATGCCGCCGGATACACGAAGCGGCCGGAGGCTCCCGCTACGGGAAACTCCGGCCGCTTTCGCGTCTCGCTGGATCGGACGTCCGGTCCCGCCCGGTGGTTGCCGGGCGGAACCGGAACGTCTCAGTTCGCCATCAGGTCGGCGCCACGCCAGTTGAACTCCGGGTCGGCCACGAACCGTACGGTGATCTTGACAAGATCCTCGGCGTACTTGTTCGCGTGGTGTCCACAGAACACCAGCTCACTGCCACCCGACAGGGTGATCCGGAGCTTGCCGGCGGCATTGCAGCGGTCGCACCGTTCATCGGCGGCTGGGGGAGCCACCGTCTCGGGCGGCGGCGTGAGGGTCGGGGTCATCGCCTTCCTCCTCGGGTCGTCACCGATGAACACGTTCTTCGGTCGTTGCTCTCACCTATCGTGCAACACCCATGGTGGGTGCGGCCTTCCCAACGTGCCCTCGGGGGACCGAGGTCACACATCGTTGGGACAGTTTGCCGTGTACCAAGGGTGCCACGTCAACGATCACAATCGCGTAACCGACCAATTACCGCAGTCGGATATACGACTGGTGATCAAAGCGACACGATCAGTTGACGCGGCGGGGTCAGTCCAGGTAGTCGCGGAGCACCTGCGACCGCGACGGGTGCCGCAGTTTGGACATCGTCTTCGACTCGATCTGGCGGATCCGCTCCCGGGTCACGCCGTAGACCTGACCGATTTCGTCAAGGGTGCGCGGCTGGCCGTCGGTGAGCCCGAAGCGCAGCCGTACGACGCCCGCCTCGCGCTCGGAGAGCGTTTGCAGCACCTGCTGGAGCTGGTCCTGCAGCAGCGAGAACGACACTGCGTCGACCGCGACCACGGCCTCGGAGTCTTCGATGAAGTCGCCGAGCTGGCTGTCGCCCTCGTCACCGATGGTCTGATCGAGCGAGATCGGTTCGCGGGCGTACTGCTGGATCTCCAACACCTTCTCAGGTGTGATGTCCATCTCTTTCGCCAGCTCTTCCGGAGTGGGCTCACGACCCAGGTCCTGGAGCAGTTCGCGCTGGATACGGCCGAGCTTGTTGATGACCTCGACCATGTGCACCGGGATGCGGATGGTGCGGGCCTGGTCGGCCATGGCGCGGGTGATGGCCTGGCGGATCCACCAGGTGGCGTAGGTGGAGAACTTGTAGCCCTTGGTGTAGTCGAACTTCTCGACGGCGCGGATCAGGCCGAGGTTGCCCTCCTGGATCAGGTCGAGGAAGGCCATGCCCCGCCCGGTGTAGCGCTTGGCCAGCGACACCACGAGCCGGAGGTTGGCCTCGAGCAGGTGGTTCTTGGCCCGCTCGCCGTCGCGCGAGATCCAGCCGAGGTCCCGTGAGAGCTGGATGACGAGCTTTTCCTCGCCCTCGTCGGCCGCCCGCAGCCGCTCGGCGGCGTAGAGGCCGGCCTCGATCCGCTTGGCCAGCTCGACCTCCTGCTCGGCGTTGAGCAGCGGAACCTTGCCGATCTGCTTGAGGTAGGCGCGGACCGAGTCGGCCGACGCCGTCAGCTCGGCGTCCCGGCGCGCCTGCTTGAGCGCCTCGGACTCCTCGTCGTCCCACTCGAAGTCGTTGTCGGACGCCGACGCGGACGCGTCCGCCTCGGCCGCCTTGGTCAGCTCGGCGCGCTCCTCGACGACGACGTCCTCGATCGCGGCCAGTTCCTCCGGATCGATCTCGCCCTCGGCGCCCGGCTCGCCCTCGGCCTTGGCCTTGGTCGCCTTGGTGGCCTTGGCGGGACCGGTCGCCTTCGCCGGGCCGGTGCCGCCGGCCGCCGCCTTCACCGTCCGGGCGGCCTTGGCCGCCACCTTGGTGGGCGCTGGCGCGGCCTCGCCACCGGCGGCGGCCTTGCGCGGCACGGCCTTCTTGGCCGGCGCGGCCGCCTCCTCGGGCGCGGGAGCCTGCTTCGGCGCCGGCGCGGGTGGCGCCGGCTTCTTGGTCGCCTTGGCGGTCGTCGCCCGCGATGCGGGTGTGACCGACCGGGCGGCGGCGACCCGGCGGCGAGTGCTCGCCGAGCCGTCCACCACCACGGTGATCCCGGCGTCGGAAAGGGCGCGCAGGATCTTCTTGGCCTGGGCCGGAGTCACCTCGGCGGACTCGACCGTGCGCGCGACCTCCGCCGACGTTAGCTGTCCACCCGCGCGCTCGGCGTGGGCGATCAGGGTGTCGGTGAGCGAGCGGACGTCAGCGCCGACGTGGCGGGGTTCTGTCACGAATGACCTTCCGGAGGCGATGAGCGAGCACGGCCGGACCGTCCAGCGCAGCGCGGAGCGACCTGCCGGGCGGTGTGGTGGGTGACCCCCGAGTCCCGGCCCGGCCGCTGGCGGGCGGGCCGTTGCACGAGGGTAGGCGTGAATTGTAACTCCGCCGGCAGCGATCATCCCGCGTCGCACGCCGCAACGGCGGCACAGGGCCGCCGAATGGGAGCGAACGTGGAGTTTGTAAGGATGATAGCGGTGGTGAGGGAGGTAGGCGTGAAGGACACGGCACCGAAGCCGCAGGATCTGCTGGAAATCGCGGTACGGGTGGCCCGCGACGGCGCCGCGACGGCCCGTCGGATGCGCGACGAGGGCGTCAGCGCGGTGGCGACCAAGAGCACGGCGACCGACGTGGTCACCGCCGCCGACCGGGCGGTGGAGCGCCAGGTCATCGCCGACCTGCAGGTCGCCCGCCCCGGTGACACCGTGCTGGGCGAGGAGTACGGCGTCTCCGGCGACCGGCCGGCGGCCGGTCCGGCCGTACGGTGGATCCTCGATCCGATCGACGGCACCGTGAACTACCTGTACGGGCTGCCCAACTACGCGGTCTCGCTGGCCGCCGAGGTCGACGGGGTGGTGGTCGCCGGGGTGGTGCGCAACATCGCCACCGGCACCGAGTGGACGGCCACCCTCGGTGGCGGCGCCTACCGCGACGGCCACCGGCTGCACGGCTCGGCCGAGACCGACCTCGCCCAGGCGCTGGTCGGCACCGGGTTCGGCTACGACCCGGCCCGGCGCCTGCACCAGGCCAGGGTGCTGCTCGGCCTGATCGCGCGGGTGCGCGACATCCGGCGGGCTGGGGCCGCCGCCATCGACCTGTGCCTGGCCGCCGAGGGGGCCATCGACGCGTACTACGAGAAGGGGCTCAACGCCTGGGACCAGGCGGCGGGCGGGCTGGTCGCCACCGAGGCCGGCCTGGTGCTCGGCGGCCTCAAGGGGCAGCCGGCCGGCCCCGACCTGGTCGTGGCGGCCCCGCCGGCGCTCTTCGGCCCGCTGCACGACCTGCTCGTCGAGTTGGACGCCGCCGGCGGCCCGTGACGCCCCCGGCCGCCCCGGCGACCCTTGGCGGGGCCGGGACGGCCGGTGGCGGCGGTGGTGTCGTGACCGGTCCCGGGGTGCCCCGGGACCGGACCGGTCAGGTCTGGTCGGTCGGCGCCGCGCAGGTCTGCGGCGGCAGCTCCGGCCGGCCGCCGAGCTCGACCAGCGACTGGTTGACCTCGGTGGTCGTGGCGAGTTGCTTGAAGCCGGTGCCGATGACCACGTCGACGACGTCGTCCTCGCGGGCGGGGTCGTACTCGGGGCGGGCCTCGTCGAGGAAGTAGGCCCGCAGCAGGTGTGCCGATCCGACGGCCTTCGGGCCGTAGCGCAGGACGGCGACCCCGTCGACGCCCTTCTTGAGCGGATCGTTGCCGGTCTTGTCGACCTGGAACTTACGGTTGGAGAAGTCGCCCGCGACGCTCGTGGCCAGCCCGACCGAATCTGTCGCATTGTAGACATTGATCTTGACGTCCTTGGGCTCGCGGAGCGTCAGGTTCGCCAGTGCCCAGCCCTCCGGGCAGGAGTTGGCCGTGTTCTGGCCACCCTGGGTGTCCCGGACGAGGGCGAAGACCACGAAGATCAGTGCGAACACGACCAGCGCGCCGACGACGACGAGTGCCCGCACCCGCGCAAAGCTCATGAGACTGCTCCCGGTGACTGAGTGAGGGCCGGTGACCGGTCGGCCGACCCGTGGTCGGCCCCGTGGCTACCGAGTATGCCGCCGAGGTTAGCGGTTGTCCGGCCGGTGCGCGGAAACAAGGGGGGACCTGCCGGCGCGGCGACGATGATCAGCCGACCCGGGCCCCTATCTTCGTGTCGCCTGAGTCACATTGGGAACAACTTCTCGCGTCCAGGCGTACATCCATCCGACGAGGGCGGTATACATGCCTCGCTTGTGAGGGGGTAAGGTACCCCGCTCGCCGGGGCAGTTCTTTCGAGAAGGGCGGCATCCCGGCGACCGTGGGTACCGAAACACTGTCGTCCGGCGTTACAAACCGGCAACGACTCATCGATACGGGAGAGTGAACCGATGGCCACCGACTACGACGCTCCGCGTCGCGACGAGGTTGACCTCGGCGAGGACAGCCTGGAAGAGCTCAAGGCACGACGCGTCGACTCGCAGTCCGGCGCGGTGGATGTCGACGAGGCCGAGGTGGCCGAGAGCTTCGAGCTGCCCGGTGCCGATCTGGCTGACGAGGAACTCACGGTCAAGGTGCTGCCGATGCAGTCGGACGAGTTCCGCTGCGCGCGCTGCTTCCTTGTGCACCACCGGAGCCAGTTGGCCGTGGAACGCAACGGCGAGCTGATCTGCCGGGAGTGCGCCTGAGTTCCGACGCACGAGGGGGGAGGCGGCGGCCTCGGACCGGGGTCGCCGCGTTCAGTTCGAGGTGCGCGGGTGGCGGGGCCCTGCTTGACTCGTAGCGCCCGGTGGTGCGGTGCCCGCGTCCCCGGCCGAGCGAACTGGACCAACGAAGTGCTGGAGGGCAGACCATGAGCCGCCCAGACCCGGCGCCGGACGTCCCGTCGGATGTGCCGGCGCCGAATGCCGAGTCCGGCCGTCCCGCCGGCTCGACAGGCGAGCCGAAGCCGGCCGCCGGGAAGCCCGGGACCTCCGGCGACGCCGCGATGGTCGAGGCCGGCACCGGCGAAGAGCCGGGCACCGTCGAGGACCTGAGCGGCACCGTCGTCGAGCTGACCGCCGACGACCTCGAACCGGCCCAGCGCAAGCGGCTGCTCGGCCGGATGATCAACCAGTTCCGCGGGCGCGGCGTCGGCGACCTGTTCAAGCCGAGGGCCGCCATCCGCTGGATGGCCGACGCGATCGGCGACATCGCCCCACACGTCCCGATCCGCGACCTGGAGACCCTGCGCCGGCACTACGGCGGGATCGAGGGCGAGGCCCTTGCCGAGCGCCTGGTCCGCAACGCCTCGCGGACGACCGCCGGCATCGGCGCCGCCGGCGGCAGCGTCGGCTCGATCCAGTGGGTCGCCGCGCCGACCCTGCTCTCGGCGCCCGTGCTGCTGGCCGCCGAGACGATCGCGGTCGTCGCCGTCGAGGTCAAGCTGATCGGTGAACTCCACGAGGTGTACGGCGTGCCGGTCGAGGGCGGCGGCGCCGAACGCGCCGTGGCGCTGCTGCAGGCCTGGTCGAGCGGGCGGGGCGTGAACCCGCTGCTGCCCGGCGGCGGGATGGCCGCGATCCTCGGCACCGCGGCCCGCAAGGAGCTGCGCGACATGCTGCTGCGCAGGTTCGGCCGCAACCTCACCACGCTCGGCCCGATGCTCACCGGTGCCGCCGTGGCCAGCCTGCTCAACCGGCGGGCGACCCGCAGCCTCGGCGACCGGATCCGCGACGACCTGCGCGGTGGGCGCAAGGCACTCGGTGGCCCCGGCCTGCCCCGCTCCTGAGCCGGACCGGTCAGGCGCGGGCGTCGCGCGCGGCGAGGATCGCCTCGGCCAGCCGGACCGGATCCCGCGAGCTGACCACCCAGAACGGCGTCGGGTCGTCGGGGTCGTCGAGGACCACCTGCACCGCGCCGGGCACCCACGGCCGCTGTACGACGAACGCCAGCGGGTCGGCACCCACCCCGAGCACCTCCCGGCGGCCGGTCGCGTCCAGGGCGATCGCGTCGGCGACGAAGCGCACCGGCAGCCGGGCGTCGTCGACCCGCAGCTCGCCGTCGGTCACCGCGATCCGGATCCGGCCCAGCCACCACAGCGTGCCGAGCACCAGCGGCGGTATCACCACGAACGGCAGCCAGGCGCGTACGCCGCCGGCCCCCATCCAGATCTCGGCCGCGAACAGCCCGCCGGCCGCGATCCCGGCCAGCCACAGCCACCAGGGCAGGCTCAGCCGCTCGGCGTACCCGTCGACGGCGCCACCCGGTCCGGTCGGGTCCGGCGCCACCTTCTGTCCAGATGGTGATGGTTCCACGTTGTCCGAGGGTACGGCGCGCGGCGCCGGCGGCACACGGCAGGATGGAGGGCGCCGGCCGGCGGCCGGCGGACCGGACCGACCGATCGACGCCCCGAGCGGAAGAGTGAGACCGTGACCCACGCCGTGCCCGTACCGCTGCGCATGCTCGACCCGGACCTGCCGCCGCCGACGTACGCCCACCCCGGTGACGCCGGCGCGGACCTGGTGTCGGCGCAGGACGTGGAGCTGGCCCCGGGCGCTCGGGCGCTGGTCCGTACCGGGGTCGCGCTGGCCCTGCCGGACGGCTACGTCGGCCTGGTGCACCCCCGGTCCGGGCTGGCCGCCAAGCTGGGGGTCACGGTGCTGAACGCGCCCGGTACGGTCGACGCCGGCTACCGGGGGGAGATCCTGGTCAACCTGATCAACCATGATCCGGTGCACCCGGCGAAGATCTCCCGCGGCGACCGGATCGCGCAGCTTGTGGTGCAGCGTGTGGAGCGGGCAGACTTCCTGCTCGTCGACGAGCTGCCCGACTCCAGTCGCGGGGTTGGCGGGCACGGTTCCACCGGCGGCCACGCCGGCCTGGTCGAGCAGGTTGTCAAGGCGGATCTTGTGGACGAGAGGTTGAGCCAGTGATCTTTTCCCGGCGACGCGGCGGCTCCGGACGGCACGCCCGCGACGAGCGGTCCGGCGGTCCGGCCGACGTCGCGCGCGACAGCCCGGCCGAGGAGAACGCGGCTCCCGAGCACGGCCCGTACGACAGCTCGGAGGCGCCGGAGGGGGTGCAGCGGCTCGACCTGGGCAGCCTCCACATCCCGGCGGTCGAGGGCGTCGAGGTCCGGGTGCAGGCCAACCCCGACGGCAGCGTGCAGCAGGTCGTACTCGTCGACGGCGGAAACGCGCTGCAGCTCGCCGTGTTCGCCGCGCCGCGTAGCGAGGGCATCTGGGCCGAGTTCCGGGAGGAGATCCGGACCTCGCTGTTCAACGACGGCGTCGCGGCGCAGGAAAGCGACGGCGAGCACGGCGTCGAGCTGCGGGCCCGGGTCCGTACCCCGGAGGGCCTGACCGACCTGCGCTTCGTCGGCGTCGACGGGCCGCGGTGGATGGTGCGCGGCATCTTCCAGGGGCCGGTCGCCGCCGATCCCGGCGTCAGCGACCGGTTGACGCGGGCGTTCGAGGGGCTGGTCGTCGACCGGGGCGGCGAGGCCAAGCCGGTGCGTGAGCCGCTGCCGCTGCGCCTGCCGCGCGAGGTCGCCGAGCAGCAGGCCGCCCAGCAGGAGGCCGCCCAGCAGCAGGCCGCCCAACAGCAGCCGGCCGCCCCCGCGGCCAACGGTGCCGCGCCGGGCGACCAGCAGCCACACAAGCGCAAGCCGTCGCCCCGCCCGCGCCGCGCGGACTGACCAGGCGACCCGGCCGGTCCGGTTGCCGACCCGGCGACCGGACCGGCCGGCGTACGCTGGCAGCACGGCCCGCACCGGGCCGGGCGGGTCCAGCGGGGGCCCGCCGAGGAGGATGACACCAGGTCATGGCGACCGACGAGCGGCCGTCGCTGCGCCGCTTCTTCCAGCGGCTGACCGCCAGCGAGGCGGAACTCGACGCGCAGGAGCTGCAACGGGAGAGCGCCGAGTCCGGTTGCGTGCCGGCCCGGCAGTGCCGGCGGGGCGAGCTGGCTTCGGTGTCCGGCCGGCTGCGGACGGTCGTCTACACGCCGCGCACCAACCTGCCGACCCTGGAGGCGGACCTCTTCGACGGCACCGACGTGGTGACCCTGGTCTGGCTGGGCCGGCGGCAGATCACCGGCATCGAGCCGGGCCGGCAGTTGACCGCGCGGGGTCGTGTAGCCGTACGCGATGACCGTAAAGTCATCTACAACCCTTACTACGAGCTGGAACCGCCCAGGTGACCGACCGGGGTGGAACCGGCCGCAGACGACGGCCCAGGTGCCACCGCCGGTGTGACCGCGAGTGAAAGACGGCCCCAGATGACGAGTGGACAGCCCCCGACGGCCAAGACCGACGCGGCCGGCCCGCCCGACGAGGAGCGGATGCCGACCTTCGCCGAGCAGATGGCCGAACAGCTCGGCGGCTGGCGCGGGCTGGTCGAGTCGGGCATCCCGGTGCTCGTCTTCGTGCTGGTCAACGTCATCTTCGAGCTGCGTCCGGCGATCATCGCGGCGGTCGGCGTGGCGGTGGCGATCGCCGTCTTCCGGCTGACCCAGCGCAAGCCGGTCCGGCACGCGGTCAACGGCCTGTTCGGCGTCGGGATCGGCGCCTTCATCGCCCTGCGTTCCGGCGAGGCCCGGGACTTCTACCTGCCCGGCATCCTCTACGGCGTGGCGTACGGGGTGGCGCTGCTCGCCTCGGTGGCGATCCGGCAGCCGCTGGTCGGCTGGCTGTGGTCGGTGATCGTCGGCGGCGGCAAGTCGGACTGGCGGCACAACCCGGTGCTGGTCCGCACCTTCAACTGGCTGACCATCCTGTGGGGCGTGGTGTGGTTGACCAAGGTGGGTGTGCAGGCCGCCCTCTACCTGGCCGACATGGAGACGGCGCTGGGCGTCGCCCGGCTGGCGCTGGGCTACCCGCCGTACGCGCTGCTGCTGGCGATCACCATCTGGGTGGTGCGCCGGGTCACCCGTACCGAGGTGGCCACGCCCGCCTCCGCCTGACCGGGCGCGTCAGGACCCGTTGCGGGTCCGTTCGACGCTGTCGGCGCCCAGCACGACCTGGCGTACGGCGTCCTCCATGTCGGCCGTGCAGACGAAGATCAGCTCGTCGCCGGCCTCCAGCGGGTCGTCCGGGGTCGGCACCAGCACCCGCCGCCCGCGCAGGATGGCGACCAGGGCGGCGTCGCGGGGCAGCGGCACGTCGCGGATCGGCTGCCCGACGTACGGCGCGGTGGCCGGCAGGGTGATCTCGACCAGGTTCGCCTCGCCCTGCCGGAACGTCATCAGCCGCACCAGGTCGCCGACGGTGACCGCCTCCTCGACGAGGGCGGCCATCACCCGCGGCTTGCTCACCGCCACGTCGACGCCCCACTGCTCGGTGAACAGCCACTCGTTCTCGGCCCGGTTGACCCGGGCCACCACCCGGGCGACCGCGAACTCGGTCTTGGCCAGCAGCGACACCACCAGGTTGACCTTGTCGTCGCCGGTCGCCGCGACGACCACGTCGCAGCTCGCGACGTCGGCCTCCTCGAGGCTGGCCAGTTCGCAGGCGTCGGCGAGTATCCACTCGGCCTGCGGCACCCGCTCGGGGCGCAGCATCCTCGGCTGCCGTTCGATCAGCATCACCTGGTGGCCGTTTTCGATCAGCTCCTGGGCGATCGAGCGGCCGACGTTGCCGGCTCCCGCGATGGCGACCCGCACGGTCACCGCCCCCCTTCCGGCGCGCCGGCGGCGACCGCCGTCACGGTCTCGGCGATGTCGTCGGTGACCAGCATGAAGATCTGGTCTCCCTCCTGCACGACGGTGGAGGCGGTGGGCAGCGTGCCGATCCCGAACCGGATCAGGTAGGCGGCCCGGGCCCCGGTCGCCTCCTCCAGGCCGCGCAGCGGCCGGCCGACCCAGTCCCGGTGGGTCGGGACCTCGATGATCGACACGGTGCTCGTCGGGTCGCGGAAGATCTCCATGCCCTCGGGTACGACGTGGTGCAGGATCCGGTCGGCAGTCCAGCGCACCGACGCCACCGTCGGGATGCCGAGCCGCTCGTAGACCTCGGCCCGCTTCTGGTCGTAGATCCGGGCGACCACCCGGTTGACACCGAACGTCTCACGGGCGAGCCGGGCCGAGATGATGTTGGAGTTGTCGCCGCTGGAGACCGCGGCGAACGCGTCGGCGCGCTCGACGCCGGCCGCCCGCAGCACCTCGCCGTCGAAGCCGATGCCGGTGACCGTGACCCCGCCGAAGTCCGGTCCGAGCCGCCGGAACGCGTCCGCGTTCTGGTCGATGACCGCGACGGAGTGCCCGAGGGCCTCCAGCCGCTGGGCGAGGGTCGAGCCGACCCGGCCACAGCCCATGATCACGATGTGCACGCCGGTCCTCCCGCTACCGTGCCGCGCCCCGCCCGCCCCGTTGGCCGGGCCGCCCGCGTCATCCAAGAGCGTGCCACGCCCCGGCACGCCCGGCGCGGGCGGACCGGCCGTACGGCGCGCCGGGCGTGATCACCCTCCGCGACGTGCGACCGGGCCGGCCGGCCGTACGCTTAGCCCTTGTGGCCCGTCCGACCGCCCTGATGAAGCGGCTGCTGCTGGGCCGACCGTTCCGGTCGGACCGGCTCAAACACACCCTGTTACCGAAGCGCGTCGCGCTGCCGGTGTTCGCCTCCGACGCGCTGTCCAGCGTCGCGTACGCCCCGGACGAGATCCTGCTGACCTTGTCGATCGCCGGCGCGTCCGCGTTCATCTTCTCGCCCTGGGTCGGGCTGGCCGTCGTCGTGGTGATGCTGACCGTGGTCGCCAGCTACCGGCAGACCGTGCACGCCTACCCGTCCGGGGGCGGCGACTACGAGGTGGCCACCGTCAACCTCGGCCAGAAGGCCGGGGTCGGGGTGGCCAGCGCGCTGATGGTCGACTACGTGCTGACCGTCGCCGTGTCGGTCTCCTCCGGGGTCGCCAACCTGGGCTCGGTGCTGCCGTTCGTCGCCACCCACAAGGTCGGTATCGCGGTCGGTGCCGTCGTCCTGCTCACCGCGATCAACCTGCGCGGCCTGCGCGAGTCCGGGACCGCGCTCGCCATCCCGACGTACGGCTTCATCATCGTCGTCGGCGGCATGATCCTGACCGGTCTGGTCCGGGTGGTGGTGCTCGGCCACGACCTGCGGGCGCCGAGCGCCGACCTGGTGATCAGCGCGGAGTGGCACGACCTGACCGGTGTGGCCATGGTGTTCCTGCTGCTGCGGGCGTTCTCGTCCGGCTGTGCGGCGCTGACCGGCGTCGAGGCGATCTCCAACGGCGTACCCGCGTTCAAGCCGCCGAAGAGCCGCAACGCGGCGACGACGCTGCTGCTGCTCGGTTCGGTCGCGGTCGGCCTGATCGTCGGGATCATCTGGCTGGCCCGGCTGACCGGCCTGCAGTTCGTCGAGGACCCGGCCCAGCAGATCGAGTCGGGGCCGGCCGGCTACGTGCAGAAGACGGTCACCGCCCAGCTCGGTGAGACGATCTTCGGCTCCGGGTCGGTGCTGCTCTTCCTGGTCGTCGCCGCGACCGCGATGATCCTCTTCCTGGCCGCCAACACCGCGTTCAACGGCTTCCCGGTGCTCGGCTCGATCCTCGCCCAGGACCGCTACCTGCCCCGCCAGTTGCACACCCGTGGCGACCGGCTGGCATTCTCCAACGGCATCGTCTTCCTGGCCGTCTTCGCGATCGTGCTGATCGTCGGGTTCCAGGCCGAGGTGACCCGGCTGATCCAGCTCTACATCGTCGGCGTCTTCGTCTCGTTCACCCTGTCGCAGGCCGGCATGATCCGGCACTGGAACCGGCGGCTGCGGACCGAACGCGACCCGCAGGCCCGGCGGCGGATGCTCCGCTCGCGGGCGATCAACGGCTTCGGCATGGGCCTGACCGGCACCGTCCTGGTCATCGTCCTGATCACCAAGTTCCTGCTGGGCGCCTGGATCGCCATCGCCGCGATGGCGGTCATCTACCTGCTGATGCTGACCATCCGGCGGCACTACGACCGGATCGCCGCCGAACTCGAACCCGACGAGGGCCGGCCGGTCCTGCCGGCCCGCAACCACGCGGTCGTACTGGTCAGCAAGCTGCACCGGCCGACGCTGCGGGCGGTCGCGTACGCGCAGGCGACCCGGCCCGACACGCTGACCGCGGTGACCGTCAACGTCGACGACACCGACACCCAGAAGCTGCAGCGCGACTGGGAACGGCACGGGGTGCCGGTGCCGCTGACCGTCATCGACTCGCCCTACCGGGAGATCACCCGGCCGGTCATCGACTTCGTCAAGTCCGCGCGCCGGAACGCGCCCCGCGACGTCGTCACCGTCTTCATCCCCGAGTACGTCGTCGGCCACTGGTGGGAGAACCTGTTGCACAACCAGAGCGCGCTCCGGCTCAAGGGCCGGCTGCTCTTCGAGCCGGGTGTCATGGTGACCAGCGTTCCCTGGCAGCTCGCGTCGACCGCCAACAAGAACCTGGCGCGGTACGACGCGACGCTGACCCTCGGGCCGGCGCGCGGGCCGCGGGCCGCCCGTCGCGACCCCTACCCGTCGGTGGACGGGGATCCGGCCGGTGACACTGTGGCGGACCGGGGCGGCGCCGCCCCGGCCCGGGGGGAGGGGTGAACGTGGAGATGGTCGACACCACGGCGGCGGCCGGTGACCCGGTCGAGGGCGACCGGGTCGAACTCGTGGTCGGTGCGGTCGCGCACGGCGGCCACTGCGTGGCGAGGCTCGACGGCCGGGTGGTCTTCGTGCGGCACGCCCTGCCCGGTGAGCGGGTGGTCGCCGAGATCACCGAACTGCACCGTGGCTACCTGCGCGCCGACGCGGTGGAGGTGCTCGACCCGGCGCCGGACCGGGTCGCGCCGCCGTGCCCGTACGCCCGGCCGCAGCTGTGCGGCGGCTGCGACCTGCAGCACGTCGCACCGGCCGCGCAGCTGGTGTGGAAGGCCGACGTCGTACGCGAGCAACTGCACCGGCTCGGCGGGCTGAGCCCCGACGAGGTCGCCGACCTCGGGGTGACCGTCGAGGCGCTGCCGGGCGGGCCGCTCGGCTGGCGGTCCCGGGTGCGGTACGCCGTCGACGCGGCCGGCCGGGCCGGGCTGTTGCGCCACCGCACCCACCAGGTCGTACCCGTCGACCGCTGCCTGATCGCGCACCCCGGCGTACGGGACCTGCCGGTGCTGGCGGCCGGCGGCCGGCGCTGGCCGGCGGCCGAGGTGGTGGAGACGGTCGCGTCGTCCGGCGGCGACGTGACCGTACGCGCCCTCGCAGACGGCGCCGCGACCGTCGTGGACGGTCCGGCGACGGTGACCGAACGGGCCGTCGGCCGGGACTGGCGGCTGCCGGCGGAGGCGTTCTGGCAGGTGCACCCGGCGGCGGCCGACACGCTGGCCGGGGCCGTGGTCGACCTGCTCGAACCGGCGCCGGGGGAGTCGGCGTGGGACCTGTACGGCGGTGCCGGGCTCTTCGCCGCGGCGCTGGCCGACCGGGTCGGGCCGGCGGCCCGGATCACCCTGGTCGAGGCGGCGCCGGTGGGTGTGGCGGCGGCCCGGGACAACCTGGGCGACCTGCCCGGGGTCGAGATCGTCGCGGCCCGGGTCGAGACCGCGCTGGCCCGGCGCCGGATCACCGGCCCGGTCGACCTGGTGGTGCTCGACCCGCCCCGGGCCGGTGCCGGGGCCGGGGTGGTGCGCGCCCTGGTCGGGGCGGCGCCGCGGGCGGTCGCGTACGTCGCCTGCGACCCGGCGGCCTTCGCGCGTGACGTGGCGACGTTCCGGTCCGCCGGCTGGCGGCTGGCGGCCCTGCGGGCGTACGACCTGTTCCCGATGACGCAGCACGTGGAGTGCGTCGGCCTGCTCCTCCCGGGCTGACCCCCCACCCGCCGTCGCGGCGGATCTATCGATGTCCGGCTCGGCCGGACAGCGCCCGGGGTGGTCCGATCGGCCGGCCATCCGCGACTACCCGGTGTCATCGCCAGGCCCACCGGACGTAGTTGTGTCCGGTGGGCGCGCCCCGTTGATGGATGCCTCGTTAGCTGGTCGGGACGCACATCGTGCCCACCGTCCGCCGGTGAAGCCCATCGACAATGGGGTCCTTTTTTTGCAACTTCCTTGGAGGACGTTGTGCTTCGTACGTTGTCAGCCGCCGTCACGGCGGGTCTGTTGGGAGCCATCGGGATGATGGGGCTGGCTGCCGCGCCGGCCGCATACGGGGCCGAGGTGAACGTCGCGTCGACGCCCACGTGCAGGCCGTGGGAGGGAGGCGAGAACAGCACCACCGGCGGCGAGGAGCGGGAGCGCTGCCGGCCCGACCGCAAGGACTACGGTCTGTCGGTCAAGCACGACAAGGGTGACGAGTACGCCGTCCTGCGGATCCGCAACGGATCGGAGAAGGGCGAACGCTACGTCCTGTCCAGCGACAAGGACAAGGACAAGAAGATCGAGGGCTACGTCCGGGCCGACGACTACGACTACCAGCGGGTCAAGTGGGAGCCCGGTACGACCTGGACGCTGTGGATCGCCGGCTTCAAGTACAGCGAGACGCTGGGCCACAAGCCGACCCACAAGCCGACCCACCGGCCCACGCACAAGCCGACCCACAAACCGACCCACAAGCCCACGCACAAGCCGACCCACACGCCCACCCACAAGCCGACGCACAAGCCGACCGCCACGCCGACGCAGAAGGACGAGCTGCCGAAGACCGGTGACTCGACCGCGACCGTGGCGGGTGTCGGGCTGTCCCTGCTCGGGGCGGGCGCTGTCGTCCTGCTCCTCGGCCGTTTCCGGCGCCGGGTGGAGTGACCCGTAGCCGGGCGTTTCCGGGTCCCGCGGGCGACGCGCCCGCGGGACCCGCGGCGTCCGGCGGCGGACCTGGACCGGTGCCGGCGGACCGACAGCGCTGGCGGCGGGCCGGTCCGCGGCCGGACCGTCAGTGGCTGGCGGCGGGCCGGTCCGCGGGGCCGCGCGGCGGCGGTCAGGCGGCGTGGGCCGCGGAGGGCGGGGCGGAGACCGGCCGGACTGCGGGTGCCGGGCGGTCGAACCGGTCCCGCAGCCTGATCCAGGCGGCGACCAGCAGGACCACGGGCAACAGGGGCAGGGCGACCAGGGCCACGACGGCCAGGGCGAGAACCTGGCCGGCGGCGGCGGCGCCGGGACGGACGGGGTGCCGGGGGACGGACGGCAGCGACGACATGGCGTTACCTTCGGGAAGGGCGTAGTTACCCTCAGCGTACGGCGGTCGCGGCATTCCGCCGTTTTTGTTGACCGATCGGGTGACGGCCCGTGGGTGGAATCACCCCGGAACGACAGCCTTGTCGAAACTGGCGCCCGGCGGCGCCGGGCCCGGCCGGGGGGCCATCCGTCGATCTTGTCTCAGGCTGCGCGCGTGGCCGGCACCGATAGACTGTCCGGTCATGAGCGTTGAAGAAGGTCCGGCCGGCGACGGTCGTCTGGTGAGCACGGTCCACGGCCCGCAGGACGTCAAACGCATGTCGGCCGAGGAGTTGGAGATCCTCGCCGCGGAGATCCGGGACTTCCTGGTGGCGAAGGTCTCGCGCACCGGCGGCCATCTCGGACCCAACCTCGGCGTCGTCGAGCTGACCATCGCGATGCACCGGGTCTTCGACTCGCCCCGCGACAAGTTCCTGTTCGACACCGGCCACCAGGCGTACGTGCACAAGATGCTGACCGGCCGGCAGGAGGGCTTCGACCAGCTCCGTCAGCGCGGTGGCCTGTCCGGCTACCCGAGCCAGGCCGAGAGCGAGCACGACCTGATCGAGAACTCGCACGCCTCGACCGCGCTGTCCTACGCCGACGGGCTCGCCAAGGCGTTCGCCCTGCGCGGCGAGCAGCGCA
The DNA here is from genome assembly GCF_040655695.1 of Polymorphospora sp. NPDC050346. NCBI lineage: Bacteria > Bacillati > Actinomycetota > Actinomycetes > Micromonosporales > Micromonosporaceae > Polymorphospora > Polymorphospora sp. NPDC050346. The sequence continues at coordinate 26,860 of NZ_JBFAKM010000008.1, forward strand.
GTGTCGTGGCGGTGGTCGGCGACGGCGCACTGACCGGCGGCATGTGCTGGGAGGCGCTGAACAACATCGCCGGCGCCCGCAACCCGCTGGTCATCGTCGTCAACGACAACGGCCGCTCCTACGCGCCGACCATCGGCGGGCTGGCCGACCACCTGTCGGCGCTGCGGCTCAACCCCGGCTACGAGAAGGTCCTCGACCTGGTCCGGGAGTCGCTCGGCTCGACGCCGCTGGTCGGCAAGCCGATGTACGAGGTGCTCCACGCGGTCAAGAAGGGGATCAAGGACGCGGTCTCCCCGCAGACCATGTTCGAGGACCTCGGCCTGAAGTACGTCGGCCCGATCGACGGCCACGACGTCGCCGCCGTCGAGTCGGCGCTGCGCAAGGCCAAGGGCTTCGGTGGCCCGGTGATCGTGCACGCGGTCACCCGCAAGGGCTACGGCTACCGGCCGGCGGAGGAGGACGAGGCCGACTGCCTGCACGGCCCGGGCGCCTTCGACGCGGAGACGGGCAAGCTGCTGGCGAAGCCGAGCGTCAAGTGGACCCACGTCTTCGCCGAGGAACTGGTCGACATCGCCGACGAGCGCCCCGACGTCGTCGGCATCACGGCCGCGATGGCCGAGCCGACCGGGATCGCCGCGCTGGCCCGCAAGTATCCCGAGCGCACGTACGACGTCGGCATCGCCGAGCAGCACGCCGCCACCTCGGCGGCCGGGCTGGCGCTCGGTGGCCTGCACCCGGTCGTGGCCGTCTACGCCACCTTCCTCAACCGGGCCTTCGACCAGGTGCTGCTCGACGTCGCCATGCACAAGCTGCCGGTGACCTTCGTGCTCGACCGGGCCGGCATCACCGGACCGGACGGGCCGAGCCACTACGGCATCTGGGACATGTCGGTCTTCGGGGTGGTGCCGGGCCTGCGTATCGCCGCCCCCCGTGACGCCGCCACGCTGCGCGAGGAACTGCGCGAGGCGGTCGCCGTCGACGACGGACCGACCATCCTGCGCTTCCCGACCGGTTCGGTCGCCGCCGACCTGCCGGCCGTGCGCCGGGTCGGGCCGGTCGACGTGCTCGCCGAGGCCGAGCGCAAGGACGTCCTGCTCGTCGCGGTCGGCGCCTTCGGGCAGCTCGGCACGCAGGTCGCCGCCCGGGTCGCCGAGCACGGCTACGGCGTGACCGTGGTCGACCCGCGCTGGGTGCGGCCGGTGCCGGCCGAGCTGGTCACCCTGGCCGCCGGCCACCGGCTGGTGGTCACCGTCGAGGACGGCGTACGCAACGGTGGCGTCGGCGACGCGCTGGCCAAGGAGCTGCGCGACGCGGACGTCCGGGTGCCGCTGCGCGACCTCGGCGTGCCGGCCCAGTGGCATCCGCACGGCACCCGTGCCCAGATCCTCGCCGACATCGGGCTGACCGCCCAGGACGTGGCCCGCCAGGTGACCGGCTGGGTGTCCCGGCTCGACGACGCCGGCGACCGGGAGCTGCCGGTGCCCGACGCGTGGGGCGTGAAGGCGAAGTGATCCCGTGGCCGAGAGCCCCGGACCGCAGGGTCCGGGGCTCTCGCGCGGTCTACTTCTCGACGGTACGGGTCTCCAGCCGGCCGCCGACGCTCACCCGGTAGGTCTGCGACCGGTCGGCCTTCGGCACCACCGCCAGCCCTCGCTGCTCCAGCACCGGCTGGACCCCCTCGGGCAGTTGCAGCACGGCGTCGTCGTCCTCGTCGTCCCAGCTCAGCACCACGTACTCGCGGCCCTGGATGTCGATCTCGTACGCCTGTACTGCGGCGACCCGGTCGGCCTTCGAGACCGCCGGCGTGCCGTTGTCCGGCCGGAACACCGCCGCGTAGGTGGTGCCCTCCTGGCTGCGCCAGGTGAGCCGGTCGAACCGCCCGGCGAGCGGGCCGGACCCGACCTCGCCCAGGTTGACCTGGTAGATCGACTCGATCGGCCACGAGGTCGGCACCTGGGGGTAGGAGCGGCCGTCGGCCGGGCTCGGGTCGATGCTGCCGAAGGCGATGTCCTCGCCGGCCAGCGCGCAGGTGTCGAGGTCCTCCAGCGCGGTCGCGCCGCGCCCGTCCCGGTCCGGGACGACCGGGTAGCGGGGCTGCTCGACTGCGGTGCCGAGGTCGAGCAGTTCGTCGTTGGCGGTGCCGCGGGGTTGCGACTCGGTGGCCCGCAGCCGCAGGGCGATCGGGCTCGCCGTGCACCGCGCCACGTCGACCGGGTCGGTCAGCCCTTCGCTCACCCGCACCGGGCGCCCGTTCGGGCCGGTGACCTGCTCGACCCGGGCCGACGTCAGGTAGCGGGTGGTGCTGCCCAGCCGGACCGGGAGCAGGTCGGAATAGACGAGGTAGCCCGGGTCGGTGTACTGCGCCGCGCTGGTCACCGCCAGCCCGTCGCCGGCGCCGTCGAGTTGGAGCAGCCACGACGCGCCGTAGACCGGCACGTCGGCGGCGACCACGGCGAGGGTCCGCCCGTCGGTCTCGCCGAGCCAGAGGATGCCGGAGGTCTCCAGCCGGGGCCGGTCACCGGCGGGGGTGCGCCAGGCGTCGACGGCTTGCGCCACCGCCCGGTGGGCCTCCTCGTCGCCGGACAGCCCACCGCGCGCGGGCCAGACCTGGAGCCCACCGTCGAGTGTGTAGTGACCCACCGGCAGCGCCCGCTCCGGCGGCACCTCTTCGGCGCCGCCGCAGGCGGCGCCGCCCACCATGACGGCCGCCAGGCCGATGCCCAGCAGACCGCGCCGGAGCGAGATCATGTGAGGTCCCCCTGTCGACCCTGATGCCCGGTGCCACATCGTACGGGACCCGGAAGGTGGGCCGAGGCGGCACATCTGAATAAGACGTTCATCAATTCGTTTCGCGTTGTTCCGTTGTCTCGACGGGTATAAGTGCGGGTCAGGACGGCGGCCGGCGGATATCTTCCCGCCCGGCTCGGCGACCGATCGGATCGGCTAACATGCCAGCCATCATGACCTCCGCGGAACCCAACGTGGACGCCGCTGCCGGCCGCAATGGCGGCACCGCGTCCCACAGCCCGGACCATTCCCGTCGTTTCCTCCAGCTCCTGCGGATCAGCCGCGAGCGGCTCGTCGACCTGGTCGCGTACGGCACCTATCTCGCGCTCGGCGTGCTCGTGATGGGCCGGCTGTGGCTCGACCCGTACAACCGGGTGCTGACCGGTAACGAGGACGACCACGGGCTGCACATGTTCCTGATCGCGCACTCCGAGCGGGTGGTCTTCCACTTCGAGAATCCGTTGTGGTCCGAACGGCTCGGCGTGCCCGACGGCGTGAACATGATGTCCAACACGTCGATGATGGCACTCGGTATCCCCGTTTCGCCGGTCACCCATTTCTTCGGCGCGGCGGTTTCGGTCGTCCTGCTGCTCACCCTCAGCCTGGCCGGCACCGCGGCCGCCTGGTACTGGGTGCTGAGCCGGCACTTCGTCCGGTCCCGCGCGGCGGCCTACATCGGCGGTCTGTGGTGCGGGTTCGCGCCGACGATGATCTCGCACGCCAACGGGCACATCAACTTCGTCGCGCACTTCCTCATCCCGTTCATCGTCTGGCGTGCGCTGAAGCTACGCGAACCCGGCCGGACGGTGCGCAACGGGGCGATCCTCGCCGTCTTCATCGTGCTCCAGATCTTCATCAACGAGGAGGCGCTGCTGTTCGCCGCGATGGCGCTGGGCATCTTCGTGGTGGCGTACGCGGCGATGCGGCCGGCGGAGGCGAAGGCGGCGCTCCGGCCGATGCTCTCCGGGCTCGGCGTCGCCGCCGCGCTGTCGTTCGTGGTGCTGGCCTACCCGCTGTGGTGGCAGTTCTTCGGCCCCGGGCACTACCGCGGCCTGCCGTACGACCCGGACGCCTTCGTCACCGACCTGGCGGCCTACCCGGCGTTCGCCCGCCAGTCGCTCGCCGGCGACCCGGCGACCGTCGAGGGGCTCAGCAACAGCCCGACCGAGGACAACTCGTTCTTCGGCTGGCCCGTGCTGATCCTGCTGGCGGTCGCCGTACCGCTGCTCTGGCGCTCGGTGGCGGCCCGCGCGCTGCTGATCACCGGCCTGTTCTTCGCGGTGATCTCGCTCGGCCCGACGCTGGTCTACAAGGGCGAGGACACCGGGATCAAGCTGCCGTTCTGGCTGATCAGCAACGTGCCGGTGATCGACCTGGTCAGCGTGACCCGGTTCGCGATCGTCGCCACGTTCGCCGCGGGCGTGGTCCTGGCGCTGGCCGCCGACCGGATCATGAGCCTCGCGCCGGACACCACCGTCGCCGGGCACCGCGTCGCCCGGCCGGCGAGGATCGCCTGGTGGGTCGCCCTGGTCGCCGCGTTCGTCCCGGTCGCCCCGCTGCCCGCCCCGGTACGCGGGGTGGAGCCGCTGCCCGACTTCATCGCCTCCGGGCAGTGGCGGCCGTACGTCCCCGAGGGCCGCACCCTGGTGCCGGTGCCGCTGGCCGACGTCACCCGGGGAAGGCTGGGCATGCGCTGGTCGGCACTGTCCGATCTGGAGTTCCAGGCGCCGCGCGGCTACTTCATGGGCCCGGCCGACCCGCCGGGGAACATCGACGGATCCTGGGGGCAGGCGCAGCGGCCCACCTCGGCGCTGTTGCAGGACGTCTACCGCAACGGCGTGGTCCCGCCGATCGGCGAGGCGGAACGGCAGGCGGCCCGCGAAGACCTGATCTACTGGCGGGCGGCCGTCGTGGTCCTCGGCGAGCAGCGCCGGGTCGACGCGCTGCGGACGGCGATGACCGAACTCATGGGCGAACCGCCGCAGCGGGTCGACGACGTGTGGCTGTGGGACGTACGCGACCTGCCGGTTCCGCCGCGCGATTGATGACAGATCCTGCGCCAGGGGTATGGAATGGGCGGCTGGTCCAGATCGTCGCCCCGCCGATGAGTACGATCCGAGGCACTATGACCGTCGCGGACAGTTCACCTGAATTCCTGCTCGACCGGCCGAAGTCACCCCCGGCGGACGACGTCTCCGACCGCATCGCACCCGGCCGGGTCAGGTCGGTGACAGCGCGACTGCGACGGTGGTCGAGCCGGCACGCCGACTTCGTGGTCGTCGGGTTCTACCTGCTCACCGCGGTGTGGGTGACCAGCCGGCTGTGGGCCTACCCGCCCGGCCGGGTCGCCCCGACGCTGGAGAGCGACCCGTCGCTGATGCAGTGGTTCCTGGCCCACGCGGTGCGGGTGGTGACCCACGGCGAGAACCCGCTCTTCACCGAGCGGATGAACGTGCCCGACGGGGTCAACCTGATGGCCAACACGCCGATGCTCGGGCTGAGCGTGCCGATGGTGCCGGTCACCATGCTCTTCGGGCCGGCCGTCTCGTTCGTCGCGCTGGTGACGCTGATGCTGTCGCTGACCGCGGCGGCCTGGTACTTCGTGCTGTCGCGCCACCTGGTCTCGTCCCGGGTCGCCGCCGCGGTCGGCGGCTGGTTCTGCGGCTTCTGCCCGGCGATGCTGGCGCACGCCAACTGGCACCCGAACATCATCGGCCAGGTCCTGGTCCCGTTCATCGTGTGGCGGGTGCTGGTGCTGTGCCGGCCCGGCGCCCGACCGGTCCGCGACGGGATCATCCTCGCCCTGCTGGTCACCTACCAGGCCTTCATCAACGAGGAGATCCTGCTCTTCACCGCGATCGCCTGCGGGGTCTTCCTGCTGGCGTACGTCCTGCAACGGCGGGAACTGTGGGCCGGGGCGTGGCGCCGCCTGCTCGGCGGGCTCGCCGTCTGCGCGGTCATCGCCGGCGCGCTGCTCGCCTACCCGCTCTACGTGCAGTTCTCCGGGCCGCAGAACTACCAGGGGATCGAGGTCGCCCACTTCGGCAACGACCTGGCCGCCTTCACCAGCTTCGGCACGCCGACGCTGGGCGGCAACGAGCTGACCAACCAGAACCTCGCCCCCAACCCGTCGGAGGAGAACTCATTCTTCGGCTGGCCCCTGGTCCTGCTGCTCGTCGTCACCACCGTCTGGCTGTGGCGGGACGCGGTCGTCCGGGCACTCGCCTTCACCGGCCTCTTCTTCGCCCTGCTGTCGCTGGGCACCGTCGTGTCGTACAAGGGGACCGAGATCGGCCCCGGGCCGTGGGCCGTCTTCGTGCACCTGCCGCTGCTGCACTTCGTCGTACCCACCCGGTTCGGCATGATCGCGTCGGCCGTGGTCGGCGTCATGCTGGCGATCGCCACCGACCGGGTGCTGCGCGGCCAGGCGGTCGGCGTACCACGGATCAGCCGGCAGGCGTGGGCGCTCGGCCTCGCGATGGCGCTGGTGCCGCTGATCCCGGTCGCCCTGCCGGCCCACAACCGCCCGCCGGTGCCGGACTTCGTCACCTCCGGCACCTGGCGGTCGTACGTCGCCGAGGGGCAGACGGTCGTCCCGGTCCCGGTCACCGAGAACGGCAACGCCGACGGGCTGCGCTGGGCCGCCGCGACCCGGCTGGACATGTCGGTGCCGCGCGGCTACTTCCTCGGGCCGCGCAACGCCCAGGACGGCGACCTGGCCGCGTTCGGCGCCCCGCCGAGCCACGGCGCCGGACTGCTCGCCCGGGTGGCGTCGTCCGGGGTGCCCGTCGAGGTCGACGACCGGCAGCGCCGGCTGTTCCGCGACGACCTGCGCTACTGGAACGCGGCGATCGTGGTGCTCCCGGTCCGGCACGACCAGGCGCCGGCGCTCCGGCACACCGTCGAGGACCTGCTCGGACCCGGGCAGCGGGTGGACGACGTCTGGGTCTGGGACGTCCGGGAACTCGCCACGCCGCGCCGGGACGAAACAGTCCGATGATCGACTAGAGCTAAGTAATCCGGACTAATCCCCTTCTCGACTACGATTCGAGCCATCATGGCCTCCCCGAACGATCCTGCCCGCGCCGCCGTGGACGTCGATGCCTCGCCGGACGCCGAGGGCGCGGGCCGGGCCGGCGGATCCGCGCCGGGATCGCGCTCCGGCCCGGCGACCGGTGGGCCGCTGGGCCGCCTCCTGACCACCTACGCCCGCCGGTACGCCGACCTGCTCGTCGTCGGCATCTACCTGGCCACCGCGGTGTGGGTGACCGGCCGGCTCTGGATGGACCCGGCCGGCCGGGTCGGGCCGGAGCACGCCAGCGACCCGGCCCAGGGGCAGTTCTTCCTCGCCCACGCCGTACGCGTCGTCACCGAGGGCCGCTACCCGTTCTTCACCGACCTGATGAACTATCCCGACGGCGTCAACCTGATGGCCAACACGTCGATGTACGGGTTGACCGTGCCGATGGTGCCGGTGACCATGCTCCTCGGGCCGCCGGTCTCGTTCGCCGTCATGATCACCCTCGGGTTGGCCGGCACCGCCACCGCCTGGTATTTCGTCCTCTCCCGGCACATCGTGTCGTCGCGGGTGGCGGCGGCCGTCGGCGGCGCCTTCTGCGGCTTCTGCCCGGCGATGCTCAGCCACGGCAACTGGCACCCGAACATCGTCTCGCAGTTCCTGGTGCCGTTCATCGTGTGGCGGGTCCTGGTCATGTGCCGGCCCGGCACCCGCCCGGTACGCGACGGGCTCATCCTCGCCGCCCTGGTGGTCTACCAGGTGTTCATCAACGAGGAGATCCTGCTCTTCACCGCGCTGGCCAGCGGCGTCTTCCTGCTGATCTACGTCGCGCAGCGGCGGGAACTGCTGCGCCCGGCCTGGAAGCCGCTGCTCGCCGGCCTGGCGGTGTGCGCCGTCGTCGCCGGCGCGCTGCTGGCCTACCCGCTCTACGTCCAGTTCTCCGGGCCGCAGAGCTACAGCGGGCTGAAGGAGGCGGTGCCGGACCACGGCAACGACATCGCCGCCTACTTCAACGCCGGCTCGACCACGCTGGGCGGCGACGCCGAGGCCAACAAGGGGCTCGCGCCCAACTACTCCGAGGAGAACGCGTTCTTCGGCTGGCCGCTGGTCGTCCTGCTCGTGGTCACCGTGGCCTGGCTGCGCCGGGACGTGCTGGTGCGCTCGCTCGCCGCGACCGGGCTGATCTTCGCGGTGCTGTCGCTCGGTGAGGAACTGCGCTGGCGCGGGCACGACCTCTTCCCCGGCCCGTGGGCGCTGCTGGTGCACGTACCGCTGCTCGACTCGGTCGTGCCCACCCGCTTCGGGCTCATCACGTCGGCCGTCGTCGGCGTACTGCTCGCGGTGGCCACCGACCGGGCACTGACCGACCGGGTGGCCGAACCGCAGCGCCGGCTGCGCCGGCGGGCCTGGGTCGCGGCGCTGCTGATCGCGCTGGTCCCGCTCACCCCGCTGCCCTACCGCGAGGTCGGCCGGCCACCGGTACCGGCGTTCATCACCTCCGGCCAGTGGCGGCCGTACGTCGCGCCGGGGCAGACCCTGGTCCCGCTGCCGTTGCCCGACCTCGGCAGTTCCGACGGCCTGCGCTGGGCGGCGTCGCAGAACCTGGAGTTCGCCATCCCGCGCGGCTACTTCCTCGGCCCGCGAAACGGTGTCGACGGCGACCCCGGCGGCTTCGGCGCGCCGCCGACCGTCACCTCCACCCTGCTGAACCGGGTCGCCTCGTCCGGCCAGCCCAGGTCGGTCGGTGAGGAGACCAGGCGGCGGGTCGAGGACGACCTGCGCTACTGGAACGCGGCGATCATCGTGCTGCCGGTCGAGCACCGGCGGGCGGACCCCCTGCGCACCACGGTGGAGGAGATCCTCGGCCCGGCACAGCGGGTCGACGACGTCTGGCTGTGGGACGTACGCCCGCTCACCACCCGCTGACCGTCACCAGTTCGCCTGCGGCGGTGCCGCCGGCAGCGGCCGGCCGGCGGGCCGGATCACGTACGCCAGGCCGCCGCTGCCGCCGCGCCAGACGGCCTCCAGCGCGGCCCGGGGCACGGTCCGGCGGACCGCCTCGTCGGTCGGCCAGTTGGGGTCGTTGAGCACCGGGTCGCCGCCGGCGGTGAAACCGGCCAGCACCAGCAGGTGCCCGCGGGTGCCGTAGTCGAGGCCGGGCACCTGCCCGGCCGCGAACGACACCGAGATCACCAGCGGGATGCCGGCGGCGACGAAGAGTTCCGCCTCGGCCAGGCCGCGCAGCCGGGTGACGAACGCGTCCAGCCCGAAGGTGCCGGCGTACGCGGTGTTGAACGGCCAGTTCCCGGTGCCCCGGTAGGCGTGGTCGTAGCAGCGCCGGGCGGCGTGGTCGACCCACGGTGCCGGGTCGTCGGGTCCCACCCACGCGTGGTCGGCCGCCGCCGGTCCGGCGCCCCAGAAGGCCAGGACCATCGCCGTCGAGGTGGGACTGCACCAGGTCAGGCCGCCACCGTCGAGGTGCGGGTGGTGGCCGTGGTGCAGCCGTTGCGAGAAGCGGGGTACGTCCAGCACGACGCCCCACGCCGGGACCGTGCCGGACCGGCGGGGTGAGGTGGCCGGCGGCGCCGGCGCGGGCGCTGCCGGGGCGGCCGCCGCCGCGGGGTGCGGGGCGGAGGAGCCGTGCGGCGCCGGGCGGTGTGGTGCGGCGGGGTGCGGTGTGGCGCCGTGTGGTGCGGGGCCGGGCGGTCGGGGCGCGGCCGGAGCCGGCGCGGTGGCGACCGCGCCGGCCGACCGCAGCGCCGGGGTGGCGTCGCCGCCGGCCGGCCGCAGCAGGGTCACCCGTAGCCACCAGCCGGTCCACTCCCGGCCGAAGGCGGCGGTGAGCACGTCGGCGTCGACCCGCGCGTCCGGGTCCGCCTGGTCCGGCCGGGAGGTGGGCCGTACGCCCTCGTCGTCGGCGGCCCAACTGCCCAGGTCGTACCAGCGGGTCGGTCGGCCGGTCCGGTCGGCGCCGCGCATCTCGACCCGGATCCAGCTCCCGGCCGGGGTGTCGGCGGTCCACGACGGCACCAGTTCGGCGACCGGGAAGCCGGGCTCGACCAGGGGAGAGGTCCAGGTGGCCAGCTCGTAGGTCGCGGTGACCCCGGTGTGCGGATCGGTGTGGGTCAGCGTGCCGGCGGGGGAGTCGAAGGCGATCCCGTCGCCCCGGGGGACGGCTCCGGTCATGGTGCCGGTGGCCAGCCGCGCCGCACCGTGGAAGCCCCGGTAGGCGATGTCCGGGCCGGTCTGCTGCACGAACGACTCCTGGCGGTGAAGATCCTTGCCGGAAAGTCTGTCGTACCGGAAGGTTCTTTGCAACGCCCGCGGTACCGCCACATGTTGTCCCGCGGCAGTAGGTTGAATCCGCCGGATGGCGGCGTTCCGGAAGGAGGCGCTGATGCGGGTGCTGGTGGTCGAGGACGAGCACAACCTCGCCGACGCGATCGCCCGCGGCCTGCGCCGCCGGGGCATGGCCGTCGACGTCGCCCACGACGGCAACACCGGCCACGAGATGGCGTTCGTGACCCGCTACGACGTGATCGTCCTCGACCGCGACCTGCCCGGCGTGCACGGCGACCAGATCTGCGCCGACCTCGCCGCCTCCGGGGCGCTGACCCGGGTGCTCATGCTCACCGCCAGCGGCACGGTCGCCGACCGGGTCGAGGGCCTGTCCCTGGGCGCCGACGACTACCTGCCCAAACCGTTCGCCTTCGACGAACTCGTCGCCCGCGTGCAGGCCCTCGGCCGGCGGGCCACCCCACCGGCCCCGCCCGTGCTCACCCTCGCCGACCTGGTCGTCGACCCGGCCCGGCGGGTCGCCAGCCGCGGTGGCATCCCGGTCGACCTCACCCGCAAGGAGTTCGGTGTGCTGGAAGAACTGCTCAAGGCCCGCGGCGCCGTCGTCTCCAGCGAGGAACTGCTCGAGCGGGTCTGGGACGCCAACACCGACCCGTTCACCACGACCGTACGGGTCACCGTCATGACCCTGCGCAAGAAGCTCGGCGACCCACCGCTGATCGAGACCGTCGTCGGCGCCGGCTACCGGATGCCCGACCCCTACCTGCCCTGACCCGGGCGTGGGAAGGACCATGACCGTTTATCTCACCGGGCGCCGGTCCCGGCTGCGGCCCACCCTGCGGCTGCGGCTCACCCTGCTCAACGGCGTCCTGCTGGTCGGGGCCGGTGCCGTGCTGATGGTGCTCGCCTGGCTGCTGGTCGACGACGCGCTGCACCCCGCCGACCAGCTCCTGCCCGGCACCACGGTCGTGCTCGCCGACGGGCAGACCCTCGACGCCCGGGTCTGGCAGGAGCACGTCGTCGACGCCGTCTCCGGCGAACTGCTCGCCAAGGGGCTGGTGGCGCTGCTGGCCATCAGCATCGTCGGCGTCGCCGGGGCGTACGTGGTCGCCGGCCGGGCGCTGCGCCCCCTGCACCAGGTCACCGCCACCGCCCAGCGGCTGCGGGAGGAGACCCTCGAGGAACGGATCCGCTACACCGGCGCCGACGACGAGGTCGCCGAACTCGCCGCCACCTTCGACGCGATGCTGGACCGGATCGGCGAGGCGTTCGAGGCGCAGAAGAGGTTCGTCGCCAACGCCTCCCACGAGTTGCGTACGCCGCTCGCGGTGATGCGTACCGAGATCGACGTGACGCTGGCCGACGACGAGGCCGACGTCGCCGAGTTCCGGCGCATGGCGACCGTGGTCCGCGACGCCTCCGAACGCGCGAACGGGCTGGTGGACGCGCTGCTGGTGCTGGCCCGCAGCGAGGCGCAGTCCGGTCGCCGGCTCAGCCGCAAGGTGCCGACCGACCTGGCCTGCGGGGTCAGCGCCGCGCTGTCGGCGACCAGCGCCGAGGCGCAACGGCTCAAACTGCGGGTCACCGCCACGCTCGGGCCGGCCCAGGTGGTCGGCGACCCCAGCCTGCTGGAGCGGCTCGCCGGCAACCTCGTCGAGAACGCCGTACGGTACAACCACCTGCACGGCGAGCTGTGGGTCCGGACCGGGTCCGCCGACGGGCACGTCTACCTGGTGGTCGGCAACACCGGTTTCGAGGTCGACCCCGCCGACGTACCCGGGCTGTTCGAACCGTTCCGGCGGGGCGGCCGGGAACGCACCGGCGCGCGGGGGTCCGGGCTGGGGCTGTCGATCGTACGGGCGGTCTGCGACGCGCACCGCGGCACGGTCGGCGCGGTCGCGCAGCCCGGCGGCGGCCTGGAGGTGACGGTGACGCTGCCGGCCGCCGACACCACCCCGGTCGTCACCGCCTCCGCGGTGGTGAGCCCACCGACCACCTCGCCCGCCGACCCGGTCTGACCCGACCGGCTTCCCGGCGACCCTCCAGGGCGGGCCGGTCGGGCATGGCCGGCCCGCGTTCGGCGGGTGCGACCGGGACGGTGACGGGTCGGCCCGGGCGACCCGCTCGCGGTTGACCCGCGGCCCGGCACCGCCGGGATCCGCTGCCGGTCTCTGCGGCCCATCCGGACGTTCCGGGCCCCTGGGCCGGCGCGTTCCTCGTGGCCGCGACCAGCAAACTCAAGGTTCGCTCAAGTCCCCCGGATCGCACGATCTTCGATGCGATGGATGCGCATACGCTCGCCGCACCGCTGCCCACAGCCCGCGACCGGGCCGGCCACGGTATCCACCACATGCCACACACAGAAGGAGAGGGCATGCGACGCAGACGAATGCGCATCGCATTTCTCGCGCTACCCGCCCTGCTGGGGAGCGTCCTCATAGGTCCCCCGCCCGCGGGCGCGGATCCTGTGGAGGCCACGGTCCCGGCCGGCTCGGAGCGATCCCACCACGAGCACGACGAGTCGGCACAGCTCGTACGCATCGAGCTGACCGGTTCCGACATGCTGGACAAGGTGGTCGACGCCGGCTTCGACATCGATCACGGCCTCAAGCGGGTGCCGAACGGCATCGAGGGCGAGGCGGTGGTGACCGCCGAGCAGATCACCGAACTCGAGGCGATGGGCGTCAAGATCCTCGCCGACGACGAGGGCTTCGAATGGTCCGAAGAGGCCGACGGCGGCCTCGGCGCCGCCGCCGCGGCCCGGACCGTCCAGCCGCTCAGCCACGCGCAGACCGTACGGGTGGTCCGCGCCGACTGGTTCACCACGAAGGGCCAGGGCTTCCTCTACGTCGAGGCGCGGACCACCGAAGGGCAGCAGGCCAACCCGGTCGTCATGATGCAGCTCGAGAACGACTCGGGCCGGGGCAGCTCGTTCGGCTTCGCGCGGACGATGAGCCGCTTCGTCGACTCCGGGCAGTACATGTTCCACCGGAACCTGTTCAAACTCGACACCCGCCCGAGCGAGATCAAGGTCACGAGCTCGACCGGGGGCGTCACCACCGGCAGCGTCTCCAACTGGCTCGAGGGCGCTCCGCCGCCGCTGACGGACAACCCGGGCTACAAGTACGACTTCATCGACGGCTACAAGCACCCGCAGCAGCTCTACAGCCGTGCCGAGGAGATCGCCCGGCAGTACCCGGACATCGCCCAGATCATCTACCTGCCGAACAAGACGAACGGCTACCAGCGCAAGGCGCAGGCCACGATCGGCGGCACCGGGCAGGCCGCGGTCGTCGTCAGCTCGGCGGCATGGGGCCACGAGGGCGGCAACGACGTCACCGTCGAGTTCGTGGAGCGGCCGGGGGCCAACCTCCCGCTGACCGTCGAGGTGGCGGGCAGGGCGGTCCGCGTCCTCCTCGCGAAGGATGCCGCGGGCGCGCTCGCGAGCACCGCCGCGGAGGTGGCGGCGGCGGTGGAGACCCGGTCCCAGGGCCTCATCGACCGGGCGCACCCGTACCGCACCAACGCCGGCACCGGCATCGTCGCGCCGACGGCCGGCCCGGTCGCGCTGACCGACTTCCTCGACGAGAAGCGGGTCGGCGCGCCGGAGGGCGAGGTGCCCCGCGGCCCGGCCACGGTCCCCGTCCTGCGCATCGGCAAGCACCGCGACGGCCGGAACCCCGGTGTCCTGATCCAGGCGCAGGACCACGCCCGCGAGTGGGTGCCGGCGACGACCACGCTGGAGACCGCCGAGCGCCTGGTGCGCAACTACAAGACCGACAAGGACACGAAGAAGATCGTCAACGACACCGACATCTTCCTCATCCTGTCGAACAACCCCGACGGGGCGAACTACAGCTTCTACAACTTCGCCTCGCAGCGTAAGAACCTGACGAACCACTGCCCGGACGAGGACGCCGATCCGGCCCGGCGCAACTCCTGGGGCGTCGACCTGAACCGGAACTACCGGGTCGGGTCGGCCCACGACGGCTACGCGGGCGGGTCGTTCAGCTGCGTCAGCGGCACCTACCAGGGGCCGGAGAAGCTGTCCGAGCCGGAGGCGGCGAACATCGTCTGGCTGGTCGAGACGTACTCGAACATCAAGTTCATGATGTCGGTGCACTCCAACGGCGGCCAGTTGTTCTGGCAGCCCGGCGCCTACATCGCGGACGGGCGGGTCACCACGCCGCGCCCGCCGATGGGCGACGAGGCGTTCTACTGGCAGTCGGCCGGCCGGATCCTGTCGCAGGTCAAGGCGTACCGGGAGACCGTCGTCACGCCGGAGAACGTCGGCGGCTCGTCGGACGTCCTCTACTCCTCCGCGGGCAACGTGCGCGAGGATCTGTACCACACCTACGGGATCTACGCCTTCGGCTGGGAGGTCGGTGGCTCCATCTACAACCCGGCCACCGGCAACTGGCAGGGCGGCTCCTTCCAGCCGCCGTGGGTGGGTGATCCGGCGCTCGTCAGCGGCCACTCGGAGACGATGGAGTACGCCAACGGGATCATGGAGATGTTCCGGATCGCGGCGGAGTGGGGCAAGGACAAGAAGAAGCCGACGTCCGAGCTCGTTCCCGGCGGCGGGAAGTACTCCGGGCCGGTCGACGTGCGCTTCGAGACGAGCGAGCCGGCGACCATCTACTACACGACGGACGGCAGCCGGCCCACGCTCCAGTCGCCGCGCTACGAGTCGACCGACTTCCGTGAGCCGGGGCAGGTGTTCCACGTGACCGAGACCACCACGTTCCGCTGGTTCTCGGTCGACACCGCCGGCAACGTCGAGAAGAACTACGACCCGGAGAACGGCAACCGCAACAACTACCGATCGGCGACGATCACGGTAGGCAAGAAGTAGCCCGGCGCGCATCGCCTCGTCGGCACGGGTTCGCCCGTGCTGACGGGGCGATGACGTGTTCTCGGCGGACCGTGCTCGCCGACGTGGACCGTGCTCGCCGACCCCGGTCCTAGCGGAACGTCCAGCGCTGACCGGGGGCACCCGAGCACGAGGTGATGCTCAGCTGTGGTGCGCCGTTGGGTGCCGTCGGTCCACCCGTACCGCCGCGGTCGTGCAGGCACAGCCGGGACGCCACGTGCAGGATCGTCCCGTCGGACCGGAACTGCCAGGCCGGGCGCGAGCCCCGCCCGCACCGCCTGAGCTGAACCGGACTGCTCGCACCGTGGCCGGCCGGCCCCATGCACATGCGGTGCATCTGCAGCGAGCCGTCCTCGCGGAAGCTCCAACGCTGCGCGCCGGAGTCGTTGCAGGACGCCATGGTGATCGGATTGCCGTGGTTGCGGTTGTCGTACATGTTGTCGACGCACAAGCCGGACGTACCGATGATCCGTCCGGTGCGTGGGGCCGTGAACGGTACGGAGGGCGTGGTCGCGGCCGGCGTCGTCGGACCGGCGCTGCCGGCGGTCGCCGACGGGCCCGGCGTAACGCTGCGCCCGGGTGGGCTGGCGGCGATCGCCGACGAGGTGGCTCGCGGGCCGGCCGTACGGGCCGGGTCGGGCAGCGCCGACGGTTCGCCGGTCGGGAGGTCGGCGGTGGTCGGGGGCACCCAGACCGGCCCGGCGTCGATCGTCGGCCCGTGCTCCGGGGCATCCTGGCCGCCGCCCCGGGCCAGCGCGACGGGTGCGGCCACCACGAGGACCAGGGCGGCGCCGACCAGCACCATCCGGTCGCGGGTGCGGAGCCGGGTCATCCGGCCGCGGACCCGCCCGACCAACCCGCCGGTGGCCGTACCCGGGGTGTTTCCCTGCCCGGCGCCGGCATCGTCACCCGTGACCGGTCGCGGGTGGCCCGGCGGGACCGGGTCGAGCGCCGGTACGGCCGCGGCCGGGAACTCCCACGTCATGGTCATGCTGTCGACGGGCTTCGGCGGTCCGGCCACGGCGGCCGCCCGGTCGACGTAGGGCCGGACCAGCAGCGGGTCGCTGCCGGCGGTGCATCTGCCGCAGGTCGGCTGGGCCGACGGCTCGTCGCAGGCCCGGCATCGGCGGCTGTCGCTCATCCTCGACCCCGTCCGGGTCCGGCCACACCAGTGCGCGTCACAGCCGCCGTCATCGCCGCCACACCCGTTCCATGCCCCCGCTTCGCAGCGTCCGGTCCCGACCGTGCCTTGTGCCATCCGCTTCGTGCCGTGGTGCCGTCGGCCGGGCCGGCATCCCGTCAGCGCCGGCGTCCCGTCGGTGCCGTGCCGCTGCCCGCCGGCCAGGTCCCGTGTCGACGCTGCGCCGCTGCCTGCCGGCGGTCCGTCCGGGGTTGCGCCGTCGCCTGCCAGGTCCGCGCCGGTGCCGGCCGTCGTGCCTGTGCATGCCGGACGTGCCTGATCCGACGAGGTCTGCCGGGCTGTCAGGTCCGAGCCCGACCGACCCTGCCACAGTCCGCGACGTTCGGGCATCGGCGTCCGGTTGGGAGCCGCCTACCGTTCGGCCGATCAGCCGGCTCGGCGGCTGCCGGGGAACAGCAGGATCCGCGTGATCAGGGACCTCGTCGCGCGGCGCGATCTGGTCCCTGATCACGCGGATCATGGGGTGGGGAGTGGGGGCGGTCAGGCGGGGAGGCTGGCCGCGCCCTTCGGGAGGAAGCGGGTGCCGGTCACGGACTCGGAGGTGCCGGTGCGGTCCAGGTACGGGGTCACGCCGCCGAGGTGGAACGGCCAGCCGGCACCCAGGATCATGCACAGGTCGATGTCCTGCGGCTGCGCGACCACGCCCTCGTCGAGCATCAGCCGGACCTCCTGCGCCAGCGCGTCCAGCGCCCGCTGGCGTACCTCCTCGGCCGTCAGCGGCGCCGACCCGACCTGAAGCAGTGCGGCGACCTCGGGGTCGATATCGCCGTCCCGGTCGGTGAGCGGCTTGCCCGCCTGCACGATCCGGGCCAGGTTGGGGCTGACCGCGAACCGGTCCGGGAACGCCGCGTGCAGCGTCTCGGCGACGTGCAGCGCGACCGCCGGGCCGACCATGGTGAGCAGCGTCAGCGGCCGCATCGGCAGGCCCAGCGGGTCGAGCGCGGTGTTGGCCACGTCGAGCGGGGTGCCGGCGTCGACGGCGGCGAACGTCTCGCCGAGGAACCGGGTCAGCAGCCGGTTGACCACGAACGACGGCGCGTCCTTGACCAGTACGCACGACTTGCGCAGCTTCTTGCCGACCGCGAACGCGGTGGCCAGCGCCACGTCGTCGGTGCGCTCCGCGCGTACGATCTCGACCAGCGGCATCACCGACACCGGGTTGAAGAAGTGCACGCCGACGACCCGCTGCGGGTGCTCCAGGTCGGCGGCCATCGCGGTGACCGACAGCGACGAGGTGTTGGTGGCCAGGATCGCCTCCGGCGAGACGATCTTCTCCAACTCGGCCCAGACCTGCTTCTTGATCTCCAGGTTCTCGAAGACCGCCTCGATGACGAAGTCCGCGTCGGCGAAGACCGACTTGTCGACCGAGCCGGAGACCAGGCCGCGCAATTTGGCGGCCGTACCCTCGGGAAGCCGGCCCTTGCCGACCAGCTTGTCCACCTGGGCGTGGACGTAGGCCACGCCCTTGTCGACGCGGGCCTGGTCGAGGTCGGTGAGGACCACCGGGACCTGCAACCGGCGCAGGAAGAGCAGCGCGAGCTGCGAGGCCATCAGGCCGGCGCCGACGATGCCGACCTTGGTGACCTCGCGGGCCAGCGCCGGGTCCGGCGCACCGGCCGGCCGCTTGGCCCGCCGCTGCACCAGGTCGAACGAGTAGAGGCTGCTGCGCAGTTCCTCACCCATGATCAGGTCGGCGAGCGCCTCGTCCTCGGCGGCGGTGCCGGCGGCGAAGTCGGTCTCCTTGGCCAGGGCCAGCAGTTCGAGGGCCCTGTTGGCCGCCGGGACCGCGCCGTGCAGCTTCTCGTCCAGGGTGTGTCTGGCGAAGAACAGCACGCCGTCCCACATCTCCCGGTCGACCTCCGGGCGCTCCACGGTGACCGTGCCGCGGACCACGCCGGCCGCCCACTCCAGCGACCGCTCCAGGAAGTCGGCCGGCGCGAAGAGTTCGTCGGCGATGCCCAGCTCGCGGGCCTGGGCCGGCCTGAGCGTCTTGTGGGTCAGCGGGTTCTGCAGGATGACCTGGGCGGCGCCGGCGATGCCGATCAGGTTGGGCAGCAGTTGGGTGCCGCCCCAGCCGGGCACCAGGCCGATGCCGACCTCGGGCAGGGCCAGCGCGGCGGCGCCGCCGGAAACGGTGCGGTAGTGGCAGTGCAGGGCCAGTTCCAGGCCACCACCCATCGCCGCCCCGTTGACGAACGCGAACGTCGGTACGGCGCAGTCCCGCAGCCGGGCGAAGATCCGGTGGCCGAGCCGGCCCAGTTCGACCGCCTGCTCCCGGTCCTGGATCAGCGGTACGCCGGTGATGTCCGCGCCGACGCAGAAGATGTACGGCTTGCCGGTGACCGCGATGAACGCCGGGTCGGCGGCGAGCGCGGCGGTGATCGCCTCGTCGAGGCTGGCCAGTCCGGCCGGGCCGAAGCTGTTCGGCTTGGTGTGGTCGTGGCCGTTGTCGAGGGTGATCAGCGCGGCCGGCTTCTCCAGGCCGGGTACGGCGACCTGCCGCAGCAGCGCCCTGGTGACCACCTCGTTCGGGTTGTTCAGGGTCACTTCTGCGCACCTTCCCAGTTGGGGTTCTCCCAGATGACGGTCCCGCCCATGCCGATGCCGACACACATGGCGGTGATGCCGTAGCGCACCTCGGGGTGCTCGGCGAACTGCCGGCTGAGCTGCGTCATCAGCCGTACGCCGGACGAGGCGAGCGGGTGTCCGACGGCGATCGCGCCACCCCACTGGTTGACCCGCGGGTCGTCGTCGGCGATGCCGAAGTGGTCGAGGAAGGCGAGCACCTGCACGGCGAACGCCTCGTTGAGTTCGAACAGGCCGATGTCCTCGATGGACAGTCCGGCGATCCGCAGCGCCTTCTCCGTGGACGGGATCGGGCCGACGCCCATCACCTCCGGCTCGACGCCGACGAAGGCGTACGACACCAGTCGCATACCGATCGGCAGGCCCAGTTCGCGGGCCACCTCCTCGGCGGCGATCAGGCTGGCGGTGGCGCCGTCGTTGAGCCCGGCCGCGTTGCCCGCGGTCACCTTGCCGTGCGGGCGGAACGGGGTCTTCAGCGTGCCGAGCTTCTCCAGCGAGGTGTCGCGGGGCGCCTCGTCTACGGTGGCCAGCCCCCAGCCGGTCTCCGGGTCGCGTACGGCGACCGGCACCAGGTCGTCCTGGAGCTTGCCGTTGGCGTACGCCTTGGCGGTCTTGAGCTGCGAGGCGAGCGCGTACGCGTCGGTGCGCTCCTTGGTGACGTGCGGGACCCGGTCGTGCAGGTTCTCCGCGGTGGCGCCCATGACCAGGGCGGACGGGTCGACGAGCTTCTCGGCGAGGATGCGCGGGTTGGGGTCGACGCCCTCGCCCATCGGGTGCCGGCCCATGTGCTCGACGCCGCCGGCGACGGCGACGTCGTACGCGCCCATCGCGATGCCGCCGGCGACCGTGGTCACCGCGGTCATCGCACCGGCGCACATCCGGTCGATGGCGTAGCCGGGAACCGTCTTGGGCAGGCCGGCGAGCAGCGCGGCGGTCCGCCCGAGGGTCAGCCCCTGGTCGCCGATCTGGGTGGTGGCGGCGATGGCCACCTCCTCGACCCGGTCCGGCGGGAGTTGCGGGTTACGTCGCAGGAGTTCGCGGATGCAGCGGATCACCAGGTCGTCGGCGCGGGTGTTGGCGTACATGCCGCCCGCCTTGCCGAACGGGGTGCGGACGCCGTCGACGAAGACGACATCGCGGACTTCACGGGGCACTTGTGAGCCTCCTTGCCGGCACGGTGGTGTACCCCGGATGCTACTCGCCGGTAACTATCGGCGTCAGCGTCGGGTCTGTGGCGCGGACCACAGATGCCCGTTTCCGGTACGTTGAGCGCGGACGTAATCGGACAACCCGGAGGGTGGACGCGTGAAGGTACTCGTCGCGGGCGGCGCGGGATTCATCGGCAGCACGATCGTCTCGGCCTGCCTCGACGACGGCATCGTTCCCGTCGTGCTGGACAACCTGTGCACCGGGCGGATCGAGTTCACCCGCGACCGGATCTTCTACCAGGGCGACATCGCCGACGGCGCGCTGATCGACCGGATCTTCGCCGAGCACCCCGACATCGAGGCCGTCGTGCACGCCGCCGCGCTGATCGTGGTCCCGGAGTCGGTCGAGCAGCCGCTGCGCTACTACCGGGAAAACGTCGCCAAGTCGGTCGACCTGGTCGAGCACGTGGTGCGCAACGGCTGCCAGCGCCTGCTCTTCAGCTCGTCGGCGGCGATCTACCGGCCCAGCGACGACTTCTCCGTCGACGAGACGTCGGGCCTCGACCCGCTGAGCCCGTACGCGCGCACCAAGGCGATGATGGAGGCGATCCTCGCCGACGCGGCGGTCGCCACCGACCTGCGGGTGCTGTCCCTGCGCTACTTCAACCCGATCGGCGCCGACCCGAAGCTGCGTACCGGCCTGCAACTCCGCCAGCCGTCGCACGCCCTCGGCAAGATCATTACCGCGCACGAGAACGACGACGAGTTCCTGATCACCGGCGTCGACTGGCCGACCCGGGACGGCTCCGGCATCCGCGACTACATCCACGTCTGGGACCTCGCCCGGGCGCACGTGCAGGCGCTGCGCCGGTTCGACGCGATCCTGCCGGCCGGCGGCGACCGCTCCCACGAGGTGATCAACCTCGGGACCGGGGACGGCACCACCGTGCGTGAGCTGGTGGCCGCCTTCCAGTCGGTGGCCGGCCGGCCGTTGCGGGTCGGCGAGACCGGCCCCCGGCCGGGCGACTCGGCCGGCACCTACACCCGGATCGACAAGGCCGGCCGGCTGCTGGACTGGAAGCCGGAGTTCACCGTCGCCGAGGGCATCCGCCACTCGCTGCAGTGGGCCGAGATCCGCGACGAGCGGCTCGCCGCCTCCTGACCGCCACCCCTCATCCCGCGATCTTGCATTTGGCGCCCCCCGAACCGGTACGAAGGGGGGAGACAACCGCAAGATCGCGGGCGATCGGGCACGGCGTCAGGACGGTGGCGGTGGCGGCGGGTCCTGCAGGGCGGTGGCCAGGTCCTCGCCGACCAGGCCGAGTTGCCAGGAGCGGGCGCCGTACCCGCGCAGGGTCTGGGTCACCGTCTCGACCGTGACCTCCTCGGGCGGGGTCCAGGCCAGCCGGCGTACCGAATCCGGGGTGATCAGGTTTTCCGGCGGGAGCCGGTGCTCCGCCGCGATCCGGGTCACCGCCTCGCGGCACCGGACCAGCCGGGCCGCGGCGGCCGGGTCGCGCTCGGCCCAGCGGTGCGGCGGCGGCGGGCCGTCGACCGGCGGGTTGACCGGCAGTTCGCTGTCGGCCAGGCCC
Organism: Polymorphospora sp. NPDC050346; assembly: GCF_040655695.1. Classification (NCBI taxonomy): domain Bacteria; kingdom Bacillati; phylum Actinomycetota; class Actinomycetes; order Micromonosporales; family Micromonosporaceae; genus Polymorphospora; species Polymorphospora sp. NPDC050346. The sequence goes on from NZ_JBFAKM010000008.1 coordinate 48,362, forward strand.
CGCGCCTCACCGAGTGCCTCCAACCAGACCCGGGCCAGCCGGCGCACCGACCGGCCGCCGAAGCCGGGCAGGGTCAGCAGCGTGCGCTCGTCGCGCGGATCGGTCTCGGCCGCCGCGATGATCGCCGCGTCGGGCAGCACCCGGCCGGGCGCCGAGTCGCGCCGGGCGGCGATCTGGTCCCGGGCGTACCACATGGCGCGTACGCGGGCCTGGGCCCGCGCCCCGCGGACCCGGTGGATGCCGGAGGTGCGCCGCCACGGGTCCGGTCGCTGCCGGGGCGGCACGAGGCCCCACGCGACCACCGCGGCGAACTCCTCCGCGGCCCAGCCGTCCTTGCCCTGGGTCACCAGCTCGGCGGCGAGCGCGTCGCGCAGGTCCGTGAGCATCTCCACGTCGAGGGCCGCGTAGGTCAGCCAGGACTCCGGCAGCGGGCGGCTCGACCAGTCCGCCGCCGAATGGTGCTTCTCGAGCGTGTAGCCGAGCAGCGACTCGGTCAGCGCGGCCAGGCCGACCCGCTCGAATCCGGCGAGCCGGGCGGCGAGTTCGGTGTCGAACAGCCGCCGCGGCCGCAGCCCCAGGTCGGCCAGGCACGGCAGGTCCTGGCTGGCGGCGTGCAGCACCCACTCGGCGTCGGCGATCGCCGCGTCGAGGGTACGCAGGTCACCCAGGGGCAACGGGTCGATGAGCACGGTCCCGGCGCCGGCCCGGCGCAGTTGGACCAGGTAGGCCCGCTGGCTGTAGCGGTAGCCGGAGGCGCGTTCGGCGTCGATCGCCACCGGTCCGGTGCCGGCGGCGAAGCGGGCCACCAGTTCGGCCAATTCGTCGGGTGTCTCGACCGGGACGGGGGTGCCGTCGCGGGGGGCGATGAGCGGAACGGGCCCACCAGGCTTCGGGTCGGGCCCCACTGCATCTGACGCCGACGTGGCGGCTCCATCTGACGCCGGCGAACCCGCCGGGCGGCTGTGTGGCTCGTTCCCCGCTTGGCGTTCGTGGGCCCGACGGCGCAGGGGTGGTTCGTCGGTCACCTGGCAACCCTAGTCGGCGCGCGCTCGCCGCATCGAACAGCCGGCCCGGCGAGTCGACCGTGATCCGCCCGCCGGTACCTTCCACGCGGAGGTGAGCGTGGTTTGTCACGGCCCGGACATCAGGGCAGACAAACCCCTTTCATGCAGGTACGGTCCACCCTGCCGCGAGATCGAGTCGGTGGGGTTGTCCGGTCGTGCGACCGTTGGACAGTGGAGTCGGCCGTGCGCCGCCGACGCAGACAAAAGACATGAGACAGCGTCCCTGGGAGGCGTGTAACGATGACCGCTGGCTACGACCCGTACGCCGGACAGCCGGGCAACCAGCAGCCCGCGCCGAGCCCGCCCCCGGCAGACGGGTCGGAAACCGGACAGCCGCCCGCCCCGGAGGCCGGCGCCCCGGCCCGGCCGGGACCGCTGCCGCCCAAGATGGAGCCGCCGCAACTGGCACCGCCGCCGCCGGCGGCGCCCCAGCCATGGTCCGGCCCCGGATCACCGGCCACCCAGTCGTGGCCCACCCCGGGCTCGCCGGTGGTGGCCGCGCCGCAGCCGAGGTCGGCGCCGCCGGTGCACCCGCCGGCGGGCTTCCCCGGCGCCGCGCCGCCGCCCGCCGCCCGCCGGCGCGTCTCCTGGCCGGGCGTGGTCGCGCTCGTCCTGGCGCTCTTCCTCGCCGTGGTGGCCGGGTTGCAGGCGGTCCAGATCAACAACCTGGCCGACCAGCTGGCCGCCGCCGACGACCGGCTCGCCGACGCGCAGGCCAGTGACGGCAGCCGGTTCGAGGGCCTGGAGGGCCGGACCGGCGAGCTGGAGAAGCAGGCCGGCGACGTCTTCAACCCGGAGGCCATCTCGACCGTGGCGCTGCCCAGCGTCTTCCGGGTCAGCGCCGGCAACTCCGGCGGCACCGCCTTCGCCGTCGGCAAGCCGGCCGAGGGCGGCGGCACCAACCTCCTCACCAACTACCACGTGGTCGAGTCGGTGTGGACCAGCGGTGGCCGCGAGGTCTTCATCGAGCGCCGCGACCAGCGCTTCCCGGCCATGATCGTGCGGGTCGACGAGCGCAACGACGTCGCCCAGCTCGTGACCACCGGCGCGTTCACCGGCCTGGTGACCGCCACCGAGCCGGTCAAGTCGGGCCAGCAGGTCGTGGTGGTCGGCGCCCCGCTCGGCCTGGAGGACAGCGTCACCACCGGCGTGGTCAGCGCCTTCCGCACCATGCCGGGCGGTGGCCCATCAATGATCCAGTTCGACGCCCCGATCAACCCCGGCAACTCCGGCGGACCGGTGATCAACGGCGCCAAGCAGGTGGTCGGTATCGCCACCGCCAAGGTCGCCGATGCCGAGGGGGTCGGGCTCGCCATCCCGATCGCCACCGCCTGCGACGGATTCCAGATCTGCTGACCCGCTCGACCGCCCACCACCCGCTCGCCCGCCCCGCCGCTTACCGACACCGCCGGGCGGCGGCCACCCACCTGGAGGAAGCAATGTCCTACCCGCCGACCGGCCCCGACGGGCCACCGCAGCAGGGCTACGACCCGAACGCGTACGGGCCTCCCGCCGGTGACCAGGGCGGCCCCTACCAGCCGTACCAGGGCTCCCCGCCGCCGCCGCAGGGCGGGTTCGGGTCGCCGGTCGCGTACGACCCGGGCTACCAGCAGCAGCCGCCGGTCCAGCAGCCGTACCCGGGGGCGCAGATGTCCGGCCCGCCGTTCGGCGAGCAGATGTCCGGCCCGCCGGTGTCGGCCAGCCCGGCGCCGCCCGCCGCGCCGAAGAAGAGCCAGACGGTGCTGATCCTCGGGATCGTCGCCGGCCTGCTCTTCGTGCTCGGCGGGGTGATGACCGGCCTCTACGTCGCCAAGTCCAACGAGCTCTCCGAGACCAGGGGCACGCTGACCGCCCAGGTGAAGGAGCGGGACACCACGATCACCACCAAGAACACCGAGCTGGAGAAGCTGAAGACCGACCTGTCGGCGGCGACCAAGCGGGCCGACACCGCCGAGCAGAACCTGACCGGCACCCAGAACGACCGTGACGAGCAGGTCCGGCAGAAGCAGATCATCTCCAAGTGCCTCGAACTGCTCAGCACCGCGCTGACCGCCGCGGCGGCCGGCAACCAGTCCGCCTACGACGCGGCGGTGAAGGACCTCGACAAGACCTGCGACGAGGCCAACAAGTACCTCTGAACCATCCGGCGGGGCGTCCTGCGACGGGCGCCCCGGCTGGCGGTCAGCGGCCGGCCGTCGACCGGCGGTCGGGCAGCGCGGTGACCCCGGGCGGCGGCAGCCCCGCGGTGGAGGCCAGCAGCGCGCACCAGCCGTGCAGGTGGGCGGTGAAGTCGTCGGTGGCCGGCGTCCACGACGCCCTGATCTCGATGTCGGCGGCGGCCGGCTCGCCGGCCAGGTCACCGAACCTGGTCGACATGGTCTGCGTCACCGTGCCGCCCATCGCCCGGTGGCCGGCGTGGTGGGCGTCGAGCCCGTCGACGAGCCAGCTCCAGCCCACCGACGGCAGCAGCGGGTCGGCGGCCAGTTCCAGTTCGAGATCCGCCGACACGTACGTGACCAGGCGCAGCGTGCCGTCCCACGCGTCGTGGCCGGCCGGGTCGTGCAGCAGGATCAGCCGGCCGGTGGCCACCTCCTCGCCACCGCGCAGGACGGTCGCGGCGAGCGCGAAAGCGTACGGGGCCAGCCGCTGCGGCGGCCCGATCTCCTTGAGCACGATCTCCCGCCGGGGCGATGCCGCGCGCAGGCCGGCCACCGCGTTCGCGAACACCTCGGGAACCGCGGTGGGGGCTGCCATGTCCGCAGCCTAAGCCGGCAGCCCCCGGGCCGGATGATCGGCGCGCCGATCATCCCTGCCGCCGGACCGGGAACCGGACCCCGCTTTCGCGACAAGCCAGACATAAGGTGCGCGACCCGGTCCGGGTGACCCGGCTCGCCAGGGCCGGACGGCCCGGTACCCCCGCCGGGGCGCGTGGCACGATGGCGGGGATGACGACGACGATGCCGGGCAACGCGGCCCCCGACCGCGGCACCGCCCACGACCAGGACACCACCGAAGAGCCGGCGTTCCTGCGGGCCTGCCGCCGCGAGCCGGTGCCGCACACCCCGGTCTGGTTCATGCGCCAGGCCGGCCGGTCGCTGCCGGAATACCGCGAGATCCGGGCCGGCATCCCGATGCTGGAGTCGTGTCGCCGGCCGGACCTGGTCACCGAGATCACCCTCCAGCCGGTCCGCCGGCACGGCGTCGACGCCGCCATCCTCTTCAGCGACATCGTGGTCCCCGTCGCCGCCGCCGGCGTCGACCTCGACATCGTCCCCGGCACCGGCCCCGTCGTGGCCGAGCCGGTACGCACCCACGCCGACGTCGAACGCATCCGGCGGATCACCGCCGACGACGTGTCGTACGTCGCCGAGGCCATCCGCCTGCTCGTCGCCGAACTCGGCACCACCCCGCTCATCGGCTTCGCCGGCGCACCCTTCACCCTGGCCAGCTACCTCGTCGAGGGCGGGCCGTCGCGCACCCACGCCAAGACCAAGGCCCTGATGTACGGCGACCCCGACCTGTGGCACGCGCTGTGCGACCGGCTCGCCGACATCACCCTGGAGTTCCTGCGCGTCCAGATCGCCGCCGGGGTCCGCGCCGTGCAGCTCTTCGACTCCTGGGCCGGCGCGCTGTCCGCCGCCGACTACCGCACCTACGTCCAGCCGCACTCCACCCGCGTCCTCGGCGGGCTCGCCGACGCCGGCGTACCCCGCATCCACTTCGGCGTCGGCACCGCCGAACTGCTGCCCGCGATGGCGCAGGCCGGCGCCGACGTGGTCGGCGTCGACTGGCGCACGCCGCTCGACGTCGCCACCGGCCGGATCGGCGCCGACAAGGCCGTACAGGGCAACCTCGACCCGTGCGTGCTCTTCGCGCCGTGGCCGGTCGTCGAGACCGAGGTCCGGCGGATCCTCGCCGAGGGGCGGGCCACCCCCGGCCACGTCTTCAACCTCGGCCACGGCGTCCTGCCCGAGACCGACCCCGACGTGCTCACCCGGGTCGTCGACCTGGTGCACCAGGCATCCGCCCGCTGACATGGGCACACCGGGAGGCGACGGACGCGGCTGGCACGTCGCGGTCGTCGGCGGCGGCATCGCCGGACTGGCCGCCGCCGCACGGCTGCGCGACCGCGCCCCCCGCGACACCCGGATCACCGTCTTCGAACGCTCCGGCGCACTCGGCGGCAAGCTGCGCACCGGTGACTTCGCCGGATCGGCCACCGAGGCCGGCGCCGAGACGTTCCTGATGCGCGACCCCGCCGGCGGCGACTCCGCCGCCGTCACCCTGGCCCGCCGGCTCGGCCTCGGCGACCGGATCACCCATCCCGCCGTCGGGCAGGCCGCCATCGCCGTCGGCGGGCAACTGCGGCCGATGCCGAAGGGCACCCTGGTCGGCGTACCCGGCGACCTGGCCGCCGTGACCGGGATCGCCCACCCGGCCGCCGACCTCGACCACGACGCCGGCCGCCCGCTGCTCGACCCCGACGAGGACGTCTCGGTCGGCGCCCTGGTCCGGCGGCGGCTCGGCGACGAGGTCGTCGACCGGCTCGTCGACCCGATGCTCGGCGGCGTCTACGCCGGCCGGGCCGACACCCTGTCCCTCGCCGCCACCATGCCCGGCCTGGCCCGCGCCGCCCGCCACGAGGGCACCCTGGTCGGCGCCGTACGCGCCGCGCAGGCGGCCGCCCCCCGACCGACCGGCGCCCCCGTCTTCGGCACCGTCGACACCGGGCTCGGCACCCTGGTCGCCGCCGCCGCCACGCACAGCGGCGCCGAACTGCGGCTGGACGCGACCGTACGCGAACTCGCCCCGACCCCGACCGGCTGGCGGCTCGTCGTCGGCCCCACCCCCGCCCCGCAGACCGTCGACGTTGACGCGGTCGTGCTCGCCCTGCCGGCCCGGCCCGCCGCCCGGCTGCTCGCCGCCGTCGACGCCGACGCGGCCCGCCTCGTCGGCGTGCTCGACTACGCCAGCGTGGCCCTGGTCAGCCTCGCCCTGCCCGACCCGCCACTGCCCGACCTGTCCGGCTTCCTCGTACCGGCCACCGAGGGCACCCTGATCAAGGCGGCAACCTTCTTCACCACCAAGTGGGCCCACCAGCGCCGCGCCGACGGGCTCGCGGTCGTCCGCGCCTCGGTCGGCCGGCACGGCGACGAACACCTGCTCCAGCGCCCCGACGACGAACTGGTCGCCGCCGTACACCGGGACCTGTCCACCGTGCTGCGGGCGGCCGTGCCGGCCCCCGTCGACAGCCGGGTCCAGCGGTGGGGCGGCGCCCTGCCGCAGTACACCCCCGGCCACCTGGACCGGATCGCGGCGGCCCGGACCCGGCTGCGCGCCACCCACCCCACCCTCGCCCTGGCCGGCGCCGGCTACGACGGGGTCGGCATCCCGGTCTGCGTCCGCTCCGGCGAGACGGCAGCCGAAGAGATCATCAAGTCCCTGGAAGGAAGGCCGGCATGACCAGCGAGCAGACCAACGCCGCGCGGCTCCGCGAGATCAACGCGACCATCCGCTACACCATGTGGTCGGTGTTCCGGTACAGCGGTCAACTGCCAGCCCTGCGCGACGGCGTCACCACCGAGGTCGACTCGCTCTTCGACGGCCTCGCCGCCAAGGACGTCACCGTACGCGGCACCTACGACGTCTCCGGCCTGCGCGCCGACGCCGACATCATGGTCTGGTGGCACTCCGCCTCGCCGGACGCGCTCCAGGAGGCGTACGGCCTGCTGCGCCGCACCGCCCTCGGCCGCGCGCTGACCCCGGTGTGGTCGCAGATGGCGCTGCACCGGCCGGCCGAGTTCAACAAGAGCCACGTACCCGCGTTCCTCGCCGGCGAGGAGGCCCGCGCCTATGTGTGCGTCTACCCGTTCGTCCGCTCGTACGAGTGGTACCTGCTTCCCGACGCCGAGCGCCGCGAGATGCTGGCCGAACACGGCCGGATGGCCCGCCCCTACCCGGACGTACGCGCCAACACCGTCCCGTCGTTCGGCCTCGGCGACTACGAGTGGATGCTGGCCTTCGAGGCCGACGAGTTGCACCGCATCGTCGACCTGATGCGTGACCTGCGGGCGTCGACGGCCCGCCGGCACGTCCGCGAGGAGATCCCGTTCTACACCGGCCGCCGGCGTTCCGTGGCCGAGTTGGTGACCGCCCTGCCGTAGCCATCAAGTTGATCTGAGCGAAAACCACGTTATTCACTGGCGGTAGGGTGGTTTTCGCCCAGATCAACGCCGTCTACCGGGGGTCGCGGCGCATGGGGACGTGGGGGATACCGTCCTCGACGTACTCGGGGCCGGTCGGGGTGTAGCCGAAGCGGGCGTAGAAGCCGGCCAGGTGCGCCTGCGCGTCGAGCACCGACGGCCGGTTGCCGACCACCCGCAGCGCCTCGGTCATGAGCCGGCCGGCGAGACCGTCGCCCCGGGCCGCGCGGGCGACCAGGACCCGGCCGATCCGCTCGACGCCGTCCGGGTCGGCGAGGATCCGCAGGTACGCGACGGGGGTGCCGGCCCGGGCCAGCCACAGGTGCCGGGTGCCGGGTTCGGTGTCCCGCCCGTCGAGCTCGGGATACGCGCACTCCTGCTCGACCACGAACACGTCGACCCGCAGGCGCAGCAAATCGTGGAGGGTACGGGTGTCCAGGTCGGCGAAGGACGCCACGCGCGTCTCGGTCGTCTGCGGCTGCATTCCGCGATCGTAGGCACGCCCGCGCCGGCTCCCGCCGGCCGGTGGGTGCCGGCCCCTGCCGCGGCCGGTGCGGTGGCCATTGCGGCCCGCCGGCCGTGCGGTGGCCAGTGCGCCCCCCCGGCCGGTGGGGGAGGCCGCCAACCGGTCGCACCATGATCGTCTGCTGTCCAGGCGGTGCCTTGTCGGCGTGTCGACTGCCGGAGCAGCAGACGATCATGGTGCCCCGCCGTGTCGCGCCCGGAGCACGGTGGGCGCGACCGCCGCGTCGCATGGTACGGCGCGCGGTGCGACGCGCCGGGGAAGGCGGCGCGCGGTGCACGGTGCGCGGTACGGCGCTCTGTGCGGCGGGGCGGGGAAGGCGTCGCGCCGTGCGGCGGGGAAGGCGCCGCTGGGAAGGCGCGACGGGGGTGGTCGCCCGGGTGGTCAGCCCGGGTGGGTGCCCACGGTGTCCCGCAGGCCGGCGCCGTGCTCGCGATCCACCGAGCGGGCGCAGTGGGCACAGCAGAAGAACCGGCCGGACACCTCCACCCCGTGCCCGATGATCTTGCAGCCGCAGTGCTCGCAGATGGGCGCGAGGCGGTGGGCCGCGCACTCGAACGAGTCGAACGTGTGCACGTCGCCGCTCACCGTCCGCACCTCGAACGTCATCCAGTATTCGTTGCCGCAGACCTCGCAGGTCCCCATGGCACAACCTCCCGTTTCGTCTCCCGGCCAGCGTGCGTGAAGGCGGGGCGGCCGGCGGCCGGAAAGCGGGAAAATCGGCCGATTGCCCTAGTCGCCCGGTATGACCATCACCGGGGCTGACCTGCGGACCGGCGCGTATCCGGAACGGGTAGAACCGGTGAATTACGTGTAACGCGCGGTGTGTCGGTGGCGTCGGCGTGCCACCGCGGGGAAGCTCAGACGGTTGGATCCTTATCCCGGAGGAGCGGCGTGATCAAGCGCAGTAAATTGTTCGGCAACAAGACCCGGGTAACGTTCTGCCTGCCCAAGGACGCACCGACCGGCGCGGTCAGCGTGGTGGGTTGCTTCAACGACTGGGAGCCGGGGCGGCACGAGTTGGTGCTGCGGCGCAACGGCGTCCGCACCGTCACCGTCAACCTCAGGGCCGGCGACTACCACTTCCGCTACCTGGCCACCGGCGGGGTGTGGCTCGACGACGAGCAGGCCGACCTGGTCGACCACCAGGGCGGCCGGCTACTGCTCGGCTGAACCGGTGCCGGGGCGGGGTCGAAGACGGCCCCGCCCCGCACGCCGTCACGCGCCCGCGCGCGGCTCCAGCGTCATCGACACCGAGTTGATGCAGTACCGGGCGTTCTTCGGGGTGTAATGCTCACCGTCGAAGCGGTGTCCCAGGTGCGAGTCGCAGACCGCGCACCGCACCTCGACCCGGACCATGCCGTGCGAGCGGTCCTCGACGTACTTGATGGCACCGGGCAGCGCCTCGTCGAAGCTCGGCCAGCCGCAGTGCGAGTCGAACTTCGTGTCGCTGGAGAACAGTTCGGCGCCGCAGGCCCGGCAGTGGTAGAGCCCGGGCGTCTTCGTGTCGACGTACTCGCCGGTGAAGGGCGCCTCGGTGCCGGCCTGGCGCAGCACCCGGAACTCCTCGGGGGAAAGACGGACCCGCCACTCGTCCTCGGTGGTCGGCAGCGTGCTCTTGTCAACAGCCATACCCCAACGGTACGACTCCGGGCCGCCCGCCGACCCACTCACACCGGACCGGACAGCAGGGGGCGTACCAGGTCGGACCGCGCGTGTGGGCACCGGCCGCAGCGCCGGTGGTCTATCGTCGCGGCATGGGCGGCAGCGCGGGCACCGACAGCTCCAGGACCAGCGCCGGGGCGCCGGCAGACAGCTCCGGGACCGGCGCCGGGGCGCCGGCGGACAGCTCCGGGACCAGCACCGGAACACCGGCGGACAGCTCCGGAACACCGGCGGACAGCGCCGAAACCGGCGCGAAGGCGCCGGCGAAGAAGTCGCGGGCGAGCGCGAAGGCGCCGGCCGTCGAGGTCGAGGTCGCCGGCCGTACGGTGCGACTGAGCAGCCCGGACCGGGTCTACTTCCCCGGCCCCGGCTACACCAAGCTCGACCTGTTCAACTACTACCTCTCCGTCGGCGACGGCATCATGCGGGCCCTGCACCGGCGGCCGACGATGCTGCAGCGGTTCCCGCAGGGCATCGAGGGCGAGATGTTCTTCCAGAAGCGGGTGCCGACCCGGGGCGTACCGCCGTGGATCGAGACCACGACGATCAGCTTCCCGAGCGGGCGTACGGCCGACGAGCTGTGCCCGGTCGACCTGGCGCACGTCGCCTGGGCGGCCCAGATGGGCACCGTGGTCTTCCACCCGTGGCCGGTACGCGCCGACGACGTCGACCGCCCCGACGAGTTGCGCATCGACCTCGACCCGCAGCCGGGCACCGACTTCGCCGACGCGGTCGCGGTCGCCGGTGAGGTCCGCGCGCTGCTCGACGAACTCGGCGGCACCGGCTTCCCGAAGACCTCCGGCGGCCGGGGCGTGCACGTCTATCTGCGGATCGCGCCGCGGTGGACGTTCACGCAGGTGCGCCGGGCGGCGATCGCGTTCGCCCGGGAGATCGAGCGGCGCCGGCCCGACCTGGTCACCACCGCCTGGTGGAAGGAGCAGCGCGGCGAGAAGGTCTTCATCGACTACAACCAGATGGCCCGCGACCGCACGATCGCCTGCGCCTACTCGCTGCGGGCCAACGCCCGGGCCACCGTCTCCACCCCGGTCACCTGGGACGAGTTGACCGAGGTGGAGCCGAACGACTTCGACCTGCGGACCGTACCGGAGCGGTTTGCCCGGATCGGCGACCCGCACGCGGCGATCGACGACGCCGGGTGGGACATCACGCCACTGTTGGAGTGGGCCGACCGGGACGACAAGGAGGGCCAGGGCGACCTGCCGTACCCGCCGGACCATCCGAAGATGCCCGGCGAGCCGAAGCGGGTGCAGCCGTCGAAGGACCGTGACCGCAAGGGCTGACGCCGACCCGGTCAGAGCGCGAGCTTCATGCCCTCGTGGCTGGCCTCGAACCCTAGCCCGGCGTAGAAGCGGTGCGCGTCGGCCCGCCGCTTGTCGGTGGTGAGCTGGACGAGGCGGCAGCCGCGGGCCCGCGCCTCGTCGACCGCCCAGGAGATCATCCGGCGACCGAGGCCGGCACCGCGCTGGTCGGCGCGTACCCGGACCGCCTCGATCTGGGCGCGTTCCGCGCCGAGGCGGCTCAGGCCGGGGATGAACGTGAGCTGCATCGTGCCGACCACCTCACCGGCCAGGTCGGCGACGACGAGCGCGTTGCGCGGGTCCGCGTCGATGTCGTCGAACGCCCGCCAGTAGGCGGCGTCGACCTCCTCGCCGACGACCGTGCCGCCGGCGTCCCCGCCCGCCGCCTCCCGGCCGGCGCCGAGCGGGTCGTCGGCGAGCAGGGCGACGATCGCCGGTACGTCGGCGCGGCGGGCCGCGCGGAAGATCACCTCGGTCACGGGTGCCAGTCTGCCAGCCGGCTCAGCGGGCCGGGCAGCGCCGCCCGGTGGCCGGCACGGTCAGGTCGATCAGGTACGCGTCGACGACCTCGTTGACGCAGCCGGTCTGCGGGTAGGCGGTGTGGCCCTCGCCCTCCCAGGTCAGCACCACGCCGACGCCGAGCATCTCGGCCAGCCGGGGCGTCTGCTCGTACGGCGTCGCCGGGTCGCCGACGGTGCCGACGACCAGGATCGGCGGGGCGCCGGTGGCCGGCCCGGTCGGGTAGCCGTCGCGCTGTGCCGGCCACGAGGCGCAGGACAGCATCGACACCGCGAGCGGCGCCCCGAACAGCGGATACCGCTCGCGCCATTCCAACTGCAGGTCGCGGATCTGCTCGACGCTCGGGCCGGACTCCTCGTCGGCGCAGTTGACCGCGAGGTTGGCGTCGAACAGGTTGCTGTAGTGCCCGTCGGGGCCGCGCTCGGCGTACCGGTCGGCCAGCTCGAAGACCTTGGCCGGGTCGCCGCGCTCGATGTCGTCGATCGCCCCGGCCAGTTCCTCCCAGCCGGCCTCGGTGTAGAGCGAGGAGATCACCGCGTAGAGGATCCAGCCGGGGGTCGCCTCCCGGCCGCCCTCACCGACCGCCGGCGACACCCGCGCCTTCTCCAGCGCGTCGGTCACCGCGGCCCCCGCGTCCGGGGCGATCGGGCACCGGTCCGGGGTCTGCGCACACCACCGGGTGAAGTTGCCGAACGCCAGCTCGAATCCCTTGGCCTGGCCCTCGGAGCTTTCGACGATGCCCTGCCGCGGGTCGATCGCGCCGTCGAGCACCAGCGCCCGGATGTTCCGCGGAAAGAGCTGGGCGTACGTCGCACCGAGCAGGGTGCCGTACGAGTAGCCGAGGTAGGTGAGCTTCTCGTCGCCGACGGCGGCGCGTACGGCGTCCATGTCCCGGGCCGCCTGCTCGGTGGCGAACAGTCGCAGCCGGTCGCCGTACTGGGTGCCGCAGCCCTCGCCGATGCGCTGGTTCAGGGCGACCAGCGCGTCGAATTCGGCCTGGTCGGGGTCGGGTTCGGCGCCGAAGGTCGCGTCGAGGTCGGCGTCCGGGATGCACTTGACCGGGCTCGATCGGCTCACCCCGCGCGGGTCGAAGCCGACCAGGTCGAACCGTTGGAGCACCTCGGCCGGCAGGCCGCCGAAGGCGGAGCCGAACGACAGGTATACGGCGGTGTCGACGCCGGAACCGCCCGGCCCGCCGGGGTTGAGCACCAGTGACCCGATCCGGTCACGCTGGTCGGCCGCCCGGGCCCGCAGCAGCGCGAGGTCGAACGTGCCGCCGTCGGGTGCCGCCCAGTCCCGGGGGACCTGGATGGTCGCGCACTCGTAGGTGACGCCGGCCGCGCCCCGGCCCACCAGGTCCTCGGCCACCTCGGGGCAGGGCCGCCACACCGTCGCCGCGGCACCGGACGATTCCGTCGGGGTGTCCTGCGGGGCGGTGCCGCGGTCGCCGCGGCCGGGCAGCGTGCAGCCGGCGAGGGCCAGGGTCGCGGCCAGCAGGCCGGCCAGGATCGTCCGGTGGTCGCGGGCCACGGGCACCCTCCAAGATCGTGCTGCCGCCGTGCCCAGCCTATGCCGCCCGGTCAGCCGGTCGGGTCGGGATCGCCCGCGAGGACCTGGTCGACGTCGAAGCGTACCGGCCGGTCCAACTGGTCGTAGCCGCACGACCGCGCATCGCGGTCCGGCCGCCAGCGTACGAACCGGGCGGTGTGCCGGAACCGGTCGCCCTCCATCGCGTCGTATGCCACCTCGACGACCAGCTCCGGCCGCAGCGGCTCCCACTCCAGGGTCTTCGTGCCGGTCCACCGGCTCGGCCCGCCCGGGATCCGCTGGCCCAGCTCGTGGTCACCGTGCAGCCACGGGTGCCCGGTCACCCCTTCCCGGTACGGCGCCAGCTCGTCGAGCAGTTCCTTGCGGCGGGCCATCGTGAACGAGGCGGACACCCCGACGTGGTGCAGGGTGCCGGTGTCGTCGTAGAGGCCGAGCAGCAGCGAGCCGACCACCGGGCCGGACTTGTGCCAGCGGAAGCCGGCGACCACCACGTCCGCCGTACGGGCGTGCTTGACCTTGAACATCAGCCGCTTGCCCGGCTCGTAGGCGATGTCGGCCGGCTTGGCGATGATCCCGTCGAGGCCGGCGCCCTCGAAGATCTCGAACCAGCGGCGGGCGGTGGCCAGGTCGGTGGTCGTCGGTGTGACGTGCACCGGCGGCTCGACACCGCGCAGCGCCCGCTCGAGCCGGGCCCGGCGCTCGCTGTACGGCCGGTCGACCAGGGCCTCGTCACCGATGGCGAGCAGGTCGAAGGCGACCAGGTCGGCCGGGGTGGTCTCGGCCAGCATCCGGACCCGGGACGCGGCCGGGTGGATGCGCTGGGAGAGCAGTTCGAAGTCGAGCCGGGGCCGGCCGTCGCCGTCACGGCGGATCACGATCAGCTCGGCGTCGACGGCGCACCGGGCCGGGAGTTGCGTCCGGGCCTGCTCGACGACCTCGGGAAAGTAACGGGTCAGGGTCTTGCCGCCCCGGCTGGCCAGCTCGACCTCGTCGCCGTCACGGAAGACGATGCAGCGGAAGCCGTCCCACTTCGGCTCGTAGGTCATGCCGTCGCCGACGGGGATGTCGGGCACACTCTTGGCGAGCATCGGCTCGACCGGTGGGTTGACTGGCAGCTCCATCCGCCCAGTCAACCACCCGGGTGTGTCAGAACCCGGCAGCGTCGTCGTAGCGGCGGCGCAGCTCGGCCATGGTCGACGGGTCGAGCGACTCCTCGAACGCCACGGCCTGGTATTGCGCCGGGATCAGCTCGAGCACCCGCTCCCGGAACGTCGCGGTCTGCGTCGCCTCGGCCACCTGGATCGTCGGCGGATCGGTCGACAGCCGCATCACGACCGGGCCGACCAGCTTGACGGCGCCGTCCCAGTGCCGCCTGCCCTCGGCGATGCCGCACAGGTGGTGGCCGTAGACGACGTCGACCATGTCGAGGCTGGTGGCCCCGGGCGGCTCGAACCCGAAGATCCGTACGCCGCAGACGGTGGTCGAGCCGGAGTATCCGGCGGCGTGCGCGCCGTGGCCGCCGTGCTGCTCGGCCGGGGTGCTCTCGAGCACGGTCACCATGCGGGCGGCGATCTGCGTACGAAGGTCGCCGGAGTCCGAGCCGCCCGCCCTGGTGATCCACTGCGTGGCGAGTACGGCGACCAGCGTGCCGGCCAGCGCGGCGGCGATCCACAGGTGCCGGCGGCGAGGTCGGGTATCGACGTCGGTGGACATGTCGCGATGTTCCCACGTCCCATGGGAGCGTGTCCATGGCTGGTCGGACGCATTCGCGTCCACCCGCGCCCACCGCGCTCCCGCTCCGCTCCCTGCCTCGCCCCACCTCGCCCCGCCTGCGCGATCTTGGGGATGTTGCGGGCATTCCGGACCGGCTCGGCCACGACAAGCCCTTGATCGGCGTGCGCCGCGCGCCCGCCCACGCGCACGGTGCGCGGGCGGGGGCGCGGTCAGTAGCGGGCGAAGGAGCGGAGGGGCATCCGGGGGCCGAACCGGGGTGCGTGGAGGCCGGCGGCGTCCAGCAGCGCGCACACCCGTCCCCGGTGCCCGGTGAACTGCGCCAGCAGGGCCAGCATCCGCGCGTCGTCGCCGCGCGGCTCGCCGGCCAGCGCCCAGGCGACCGTGTTCGGGATGTGGTAGTCGCCGACACTGACCGCGTCGGCGTCGCCGTACGCGATCCGGACCACCTCGGCCGCCGTCCACGGCCCGATGCCGGGGATCGCGGTAAGCCGGGCGGTCGCCTCGGCCGGGTCGGCGCACCGTTCGAGCCGGTCGGCCGCGGCGGCGGCCCGGCGCAGGGTGTCGGCCCGGCGCTGCTCGACCCCGAACGGGTGGAACACCCAGTACGGCTGCGCCGCGATCGCCGCCGGCTCGGGCGGAATCCACAGGTTGGCGACCGGCCCGGGCGCCGGCGTTCCGAACCGGCGCACGGTCGCCGCGTACGCCCGGTACGCCTCCTTGCCGGTGACCTTCTGTTCGAGTACGGCCCGCAGCAGCCGGGGGAAGACCTGCCCGGTGGCCGGCAGTCGCAGCCCACGGTGGGCGCGCGCGAGCCGCTCCACCACCGGATGCGTGGCGGCGACCTCGGCGAACCCGGTCAGGTCGTCACGCAGGCCGGCGACCGCGTCGGCCCGGTCGACGACCCGGTCGGCGCCCGGCCCGAAGCCCTCGGCGACCAGTTCGGTGCCGCTGCGGCGAAGCGCGAGGGTGCCCGGCCCGTCCGGGGTCCGGGCCGTCCACCAGAAGGTGCCGTCGACGAACCGGGCGCACGGGTCGTGGTGGCCCATCGCGAGCGCGCCGACCGAACCGGCCAGGTGGTAGCCGGCCGGCGGCCGCAGCACCCGGCTCACCGCCGGCCCGGTCCCGTCCACCCGGACACTGTGCCACGCGCCCGACGTTTCCGAGGAGCGGGTGCATCACGGTGCCGGCCGTGCCGGTGCTCCCATGAGGTCGATCGACCAATGTGGGCGGAAAATGACATTCCGAGCCCTTATCCCAAGCATCGGGTCCCTTGTGGCATTGACCCATGTCTGTCAAATGGCGCCAATGATCGAGCGGTCGATGGGCTGTCACGGAGTGCTGTGGCTACTCTCCGTATGTATCCAGTTCGATGGATGGCGGCCATCTTTCGCGGCATTCCGATGTCGGCCCCCGGTTGGTGGGAAAGGGGTTCATGACCGTCGAGCGGAGCCGGGTCACGGTCGACGCCCCGGTCGACAGTGGGAGCCCGGCTGCCGATGACCGACAGTCGCCCCGAATGGAGGCCGTCGCCGACGGGCCGTCGCGGGCCGATGTCCGCCGGGCCGTTGCCGAGAACGACCGGCGGCTCGGCGGGCCCGCGGAGACGGAGTCCCACGTCACTCCTGAGGCCGGTACGCCGGAATACCAGGGACGGATGACGGAACTCGCCCGTGACCCCGCGCAGGGAGGTCGCGTTACCAGGAAGACGCCCCGGGAGGCGGAGGTCGGGCTCGAATGCGAGCGGCGCGGTGACCTTCCGGGGCCGATCCGGCGGGCCGAGTTGGATCAGAGCAGGCCCGACGCCGTCAAGGATCAGGGTGATTTCGTCGACTCGGGTGGGCGGTACTGGGACGTGAAGGGGCCGGCCGAGTTCTTTCCGCCATACGCCAGGCGGCCGGGGGAGTTGATGCCGGATGGGCAGAAGGGGCGCTACGAGCCGGCCGCCTTCGAACTCACCATCAAGGACGAGATCGGTGACGGGAAGAACGTGATCGTCGATACCTGGTTGTTGACCCGCGAATCGAGCGATGATCTCAAGGCGCGGGTTGCCGCCCGGAGAGAATGGGATGGAAAAGTGGTGTTCTACCCATGATCGGCTATGGCAAGAATCGGCATTCCGTCACCGCGTGGCCGGTCGAGGCCGACGCTCGGGCGGCTCTGGAGAAATACCTGGACGCCCGTTCCGCATCCGACGGCCCCGATCTCGTCGGCGACCAGTACGACTTCCGGGGCGCCGACCTCACCGGACTGGACCTCGCCGGGGCGTACCTGTTCGGTGCCTGCCTCGACGATGTCCGACTCGTCCACGCCGACCTGCGCGGCGCCACCCTGATCGGCGCCGACCTCAACCGAGCCAACCTTTCCGGAGCCGACCTCACCAAGATCGAGGCGAGCGAGATCGCCGCCGAAGGCGCGGCGATGCGCGCCGCCCACCTGTTCGCCGCCGAATTCGACCGTGCCGTGCTGTCGGACGCCGACCTCCGGGACGCCTTCCTCAACTCGGCCGTCTTCCTGGCGGCAGACCTGCGGCGGGCAGACCTGCGCGGGGCATCGCTGCGGCACTGCGGGTTCGGTCCCGACGACGGGCCGGCCCGGTTGGCCGGCGCCCGGCTGGCCGGCAGCTTCGTGACCGGGGCTCGCGGCCACGTCGCCGGCCCGGTCGACGTCGGCTCCGACACCGGGCCCGACCTGATCGACGGCGCGGCCCTCGCGGAGTGGTTCGCGGCGAACGGCGCACCGGACGTCACGGTCCTGTCCGGCTAGAAGAAACCCACCGGTGGCGGATCCGACGGGCGGGCGGTCGCGTCGAGCACGACGGCGGCACCGCCGGTGAACCGCTCCAGCTCGTCGCCGTGCACCACCCGGCCCGGGAACCAGTCGCCGGCCGCCCGCCGGGTCAGCCCGGCCACCGGCGGCTCCACCCGCCCGGCGACCAGCACCAGGTTGCCGTACCGCCGGCCGCGCAGCACCGCCGTGTCGGCGACCAGGCAGGCGTGGGGGAGCACGGCACCGACCGTGGCGACCTGGCCGCGGGCGTACTTCAGCGCGCCGCCGTCGGCGAGGTTGGCGACGTAGAGACCGCCGGGCGCCAGCACCCGGGCCACCTCACCCGCGAACTCGACCGAGGTCAGCCGGGCCGGGGTACGGGCACCGGCGAACACGTCCGCGATGACCAGGTCGTACGACCCGTCCCGGCCGGTGGTGACCGCGTCGCGGGCGTCGCCGACCCGGACCCGCAGGTTGCGGTCGGGCGGCCAGGGCAGGTGCTCCCGGACCAGGTCGACCAGGGCGGCGTCGATCTCGACGACCCGCTGGGTGGAGCCGGGGCGGGTACGGGACACGTAGCGGGGCAGGGTGAGCGCGCCGCCGCCGAGGTGCAGCACCCGCAGCGGCCGGCCGGCGGGCGCCATCAGGTCGACGACCATGGCGATCCGGCGGACGTACTCGAACTCCAGGTGGGTGGGGTCGTCGAGGTCGACGTGCGACTGCGGGGTGCCGTCGACCAGCAGCGTGAAGCTGGCGGGGCGGTCCGGGTCGGGGGCGAGTTCGGCCAGCCCGGAGTCGATCCGTACCCCGAGCCGCTGCCCACCCCGCTTCCGCCCCACGCCGTCGAGTATGCCGGGACGGCAGCCGTGCCTCCGCAACCAGGGAAGTCATACAGATTTCTGTATAATCCATGTCGTGGACGACCTCTGGCGGCTCGAGATCGAGCCGGAGGTCCGGCAGTGGCTGGAACTGCTTCCGGACCGGCAGTACGACAAGGTTGAGCGGGCTGCCGACATGCTTGCGGTTCGGCCGACCACCCTCGGAGAACCGTACTCCCGGCATCTCGGCGGCAAGCTTCGCGAGTTGCGTTTCACCATGGACGGCAGTGCTGTCCGGATTACCTACTGGCTTGCGGACGGTCGACGGGTCGTACTGCTGACAGTGTTCCGCAAGACCAGGCAGCACGAGCGGGTCGAGGTCGAACGGGCACGGCAGGCACAGAAACTGTGCGAGGCGGAGCATGCTCCGGCCGAGCACGACTACGACCGGACCAGAGGGGAGGGGTTGTGAACCACAGTGGGTGGAAGACCCGTCGAACCAGAAAACTCCTGGGCGAGCCGGTCGAGCCGTCCCCCGCCTACGTCGAGGCCGGGTACGCGTTCGCGCTCGGGCAGGCCGTCTACGACCGCCGTGCGAAGCTCGGCCTGTCTCAGGCGGAGCTTGCCCGGCGCGCCGGCATGACCCAGCCGCAGATCTCCAATATCGAGGGCGGCGACTCGCTGCCGACCCTGCCGCTACTCACCCGGCTGGCCAAGGCGCTGGACGCGTCGCTGACCATCGACCTGGACGAGAACGGCTCGGCTTTCGTGTTCCACCCCCGTGGTGGTGCCGGCCCGGACGGAGTGCCTCCCGGGGAGACCGCCTCGGCGGCCTGAGCGAAACTGCCGGGCGGTACGCCTGACCTGCTAGCGGGGTCGGTTGGCCGTACGGCGGGCGGCGGCCATCGTCAGGGCGCGGTGCAGCAGGCGGGCGTCGCCGAGCATCGCCCGCAGCCGCCGTTCCAGCCCGGCGATCGGGATCAGGTTCTGTGGCGCCCGGGGGTCCTTGTACGGCGTCGACGCGAACCGGGGCAGCGTCACCTGCGACAGGTCCGCCAGCTCCACAGCCTCCACATCGGACAGTTCGGCGGAGCATTCGACCCGGACGATCCCGGCCCACGGGGCGCCGGTCGGGCCGGGCAGCCGCAGATACCAGGACCAGCCGCCCCAGGCGGTGCCGAGGCGGAACACCGGCGACCGCTCCGTCGCCCGCAACGAGGTGACGACCGCCTGCTCGCGGGCGTCGAGGTACTGGCTGTGCTGGGTCTTGATGTAGCCGAGGGCGCGTGGCAGTTGCCGGCGGTTGCGCAGCGGCCCGTCGACGATCAGCAGGTCGCCGTCGACGCGGGCGGCGTTGGAGACGTCGACCTCCAGTGCCGTCAGCTGCGGCTGTACGGCGACCGGCAGCTTGGCGAGTTCGCCGGGCGGGCTGACCCGGTGCAGGGCGTAGCGGATCTGCCCGGCGACGACGTCGGCGCCGGTCGGGCTGGCGGTGAACAGCCCGCGCCGGACCGCGAACCCGGCGAGTTCGGCGGCGCCCCGGCGCAGGTCGCAGCGGACCACGCCGGCGGCGTAGGAGGCGGCGAGCCCCGGGTACGACGCGCCGTCGTCCTCGCGGCTCCACAGGCTGGCGTCGTTGCGACGTACGCCGTCGACGAGCAGGACCATGTCGGGGGCGGCCAGGCCGGCGGGCGCGGGCCGGGGCGCCCAGGCACCGGCCGGCACCTCGATGCCCGGGTCGACCTGGGCGCTGCTGGGCGCGGCCGGTCCGGCCGGCGCCTCGAACGACGTCCCGTACGACGGGTCCCACGCGTCGACGTGCCAGCCGGTCACAGCCCGGTCCGTTCCACCCGGGCGGTACGCGCGTCCCGGTGCACCTCGAACCGGACCGGGACCCGTTCGGCGAGCCCGGGCACGTGGGTGACGACGCCGACCATCCGGTCGCCGCGGGCGGCCAGGTTCTCCAGCGTCGCCGCGACGGTGTCCAGGGTGGCCGCGTCGAGGGTGCCGAAGCCCTCGTCGAGCACGATCGACTCGAGGCTGGCGGCGGTGGCCGACATGCCGGCCAGCCGCTCGGACAGGGCGAGGGCCAGCGCCAGCGACGCCTGGAACGTCTCGCCGCCGGACAGCGTCCGCACCACCCGGCGCAGGCCGGCGTCGTGGTGGTCGACGACGTAGAACTCGCCCTTGTCGTGCACCAGCTCGTACTGCCCGGACGTCAGCTCGCGCAGGATTCCGGAGGCGCCGTCCACGAGCTGGTCGAGGGCCTCGGCGAGCAGCCACCGTTCGAAGTTGTTGGCCCGCAGGTGGCCGGAGAGGGCCTTGGCGAGCCGGTGGTCGCGTTCGTGCCCGGCCCGCTGCCCGCGTAGCTCGGCCGCCTGCTCGCGGCGTTCGGTGAGCCGGCGCAGGTCGGCCTCGGCGCGTTCGACGGCGACCGCGGCGGCCCGGGTGAGGTCACGCGCCGGGTCGGCTCCGCTGCGGCCGGCCCCGGCCGGCGGCACGTCGACGCCGGCCGCCGCGAACAGCGCGACGACGGCCGCCGCGGCCTCGTCCCGGGCGGCGTGCGCGGCGTCGACCGCGCCCGCGGCGGCGACCCGGTCGGTCCGGCGCCGGTCGAGTTCGCCGCCCGCCCACGAACACAACGTGTCCCAGGCGGCGGCGAGGTCGTCGCGGTCGGCGGCCGGCGGGCCGAGGCGGGCCAGCCCGTCGCGTACCTGGTCGAAGGCGCGCCACGCGGACCGGATCCGGTCCTGTGCGGCGACCACGGCGGCGGTGGCCCGCCGGCCGGTCTCCCGGGCGGCGCGGACCGCCGTACCCGCGTCGTCGAGCGCGGCCCGCAGCGCGGCGACCGCGTCCAGTTCCCGGCGCAGGGCGTCCGGGCCGGGGGAGTCGGCGAGCCGGCCGTCGAGGCCGGCGAGGTCGGCGGTGAGCCGCTCGTGCCGGGCCCGCGCCCGGTCCAGGGTCCGTTCCAGGTCGCGGGCGGTCCGGTCGCGTTCGGCGACGACCTGCTCGGCCCGGTCGGCGGCCTTGCGGGCGGCGTGGCCGGCGGCCTCGGCGGCGGCGACCGCCGAACCCGCCGGGACCGGTGGTACGGCCGTGACCGGCTGTTCGCAGACCGGGCAGGGGCCACCGGCGGTGAGGTGGGCGCGCAACGCGGCGGCCCGGTCGACGGTCTGTGCCTCCTGGTAGGCGTGGCGGGCCGCCTCCAGGTCGGCGGTCGCCCGCCGCGCGGCGTCCCGCGCCGCCTCCAGCGCGGCGCCGGCGGCGTCGTGCTCGGCCTGGGCGCCGGCCAGTCCGGCGGTCAGCGTCCTGGCCTCGGCGGCGAGCCGGTCCCGGTCGGCGTGCGCCGTCAGCAGCAGGCGCAGCGCCGCCTCGTCACCGGCCGCGGCGAGTTCGCCGCGCAGCTTCTCCTCGCGTTCCTCGGCGGCGGCGACGTCCGCCGCCGCCTCGTCCGCACCGGCCCGCGCCGTGGCGACCGCGCCGGTGACCGCGCCCAGGTCGGCGGGGGCCCGGACCGCGTCGAGGTGGGCGATCTCGGCGTCGAGGGCGGCCAGCGCGTCCGCCGCCCCGGCCGTGGCCCGCTCGGCGTCGACCAGACCG
The DNA here is from genome assembly GCF_040655695.1 of Polymorphospora sp. NPDC050346. Classification (NCBI taxonomy): domain Bacteria; kingdom Bacillati; phylum Actinomycetota; class Actinomycetes; order Micromonosporales; family Micromonosporaceae; genus Polymorphospora; species Polymorphospora sp. NPDC050346. The sequence continues at coordinate 70,121 of NZ_JBFAKM010000008.1, forward strand.
GGTACGGCCGCCTCGACGTCGCCGGCCAGCCGGCGCATCGCGGTGACCCGTTCCCCGGTGGCGGCCAGGGTGTCGTCGTCGGTGTCGGCGAGCCCGTCGAGCAGCTGGTCGACGGCGGCGAGCCGGGCCTCGGCCGCCGACGCCCGCGCCGACGCGGACTTCTGCACCCGGTCGTAGACGCCGAGGTCGAGCAGGTTGACCAGGATCTCCTGGCGGGCGGCGGGCTTGGCGTGCAGGAAGTCGGCGAACTGCCCCTGCGGCAGCACCACGCAGCTGGTGAACTGGTCGTACGGCAGCCCGACCGCCGCCACGACCGCCTCGTCCATCTCCTTCGGGGTGCCGGCCAGCACCTCGCCGAGGTCCTCCGGGCTCATTCCGGTGTCGAGTTTGCTGACGTCGAAGCCCGGTGGCATCCGCTGCAGTCCGGCGTTGCCGGTCTTGACGTTGCCCCGGCCGTCGCGGCGGACGACCCGGCTGGCGACGTAGCGGGACCCGGCCGCGTCGAAGACGAGCCGGACCCGGGCCTCGTTCGCCGAAGGGGCGAGCGCGTTCGCGATGCCGCGGGTGCCGCCCCAGCGCGGAACGGTGCCGTAGAGGGCGAAGCAGATCGCGTCGAGGATCGTCGACTTGCCCGAGCCGGTCGGCCCGATCAGGGCGAAGAAGTCGGCGTCGGTGAAGTCGACGGTCGTCTCCTCGCGGAAGACGGTGAAGCCGGCCAGGTCCAGCCGCAACGGCCGCATTGTCTAATCGCCTCCCTCGTCGGTCACCGGGTGGATCGGGCGGTCGCCGGTTTCCGGTGGCTGGCCCAATTCAACGACTCGCCTCCTCCATCAGTTCGTCGAACAAGTCCCGTACGCCGTCGTCGGCGTGCCCGACGCTGTCGAGATAGTCGCCGAAGAGTTCGCGTGGCGAGCGGCCGGCCCGCTGGGCGGCGCGTTTGCGGGCGTCGGCGGTCGGCAGCATCTCCGGGTCGACGCGGACCTCCAGGGCGCGGGGGAGCAGGTCCTGCACCTCCTCGCGCAGGCCGGCGCGCGGCGTCTCGCGGACGTACACCCGCAGCCAGTCGTCGGTCGCCGGCAGCGCCGCCAGTTGCTCCAGCGTGCCACGTACGGTGCGTAGCCCGACCGCGGCGGTGACGGGCACGTCGCGTACCCGGGCCGCCTGGTCGGCGCCGACCGTGACGACCGCGACCGACGGGCTGTTCTCCTCCTCGCCGAAGTCGATGGCGAGCGGGCTGCCGCTGTAGCGGACGTGGCAGGGGCCGAGCACCTGCTGCGCGCGGTGCAGGTGGCCGAGGGCGACGTAGTGGGTGCCGGTCGGGAAGACGCTGGCCGGGACGGCGTAGTTCATGACGGTGTGCGCGTCGCGTTCGCCGCCGCCGGTGCGGGCGCCGACGACCGTCAGGTGCGCGGTGATCAGGTTGACCACGCCGGGCTCGCCGAAGTCCTCGGTGAGTTTGGCGAACAGCCGTCCCATGTGGTCGGCGTACGTCTGCACCGCCTCGGCGGCGCTCAGTTCGTACATCTCGACGGCGCGTACGGCGTATCGCTGGGACAGGAACGGCAGCGCGACCAGCCGCCACCGCTCGCCGTGCTCGGTGGTGCCGGTCAGCACGTGTTCGGCGGCGCTGTCGCGGACCGAGCCGCGCAGGGTGATGCCGGCGGCTTCGGCCCACGGCCGCAGCGCGTCCAGGGCGGCGCCGTTGTCGTGGTTGCCGCCGATCGCGACCACGGCGGCGCCGGTGCCGCGCAGCGCCGACAGCGCCCGGGTGACCAGCCGGGTCGCCTCCGGGGTCGGGGCGGCGGTGTCGTAGAGGTCCCCGGCGACGATCACCAGGTCGGGCCGCTCCTCGCGGGCGATCGCGACGACCTGGGCGAGGACCGCGATGTGCTCCTCGGTCCGGGACCGTCCCTTGAGGACCTTGCCGACGTGCCAGTCGGAGGTGTGCAGGATCTTCACGGCCGCCTCCGGGGTCAGAACGGGATGTCGTCGTCGGCGCGGGCACCGACGACGGCGAACGGGTCGGCGGCCTGGGTCAGCGACCGCAGCGTCTCCGACGGGGCGTTGCCCGCCTCGGACTTGCGGGTCGCCCAGGCCGGGAACGGGAACTCCAGGCAGAGCGGCACCGGGATGTCGGGCTGGTTGACGAACATCGTGCCGGGCTTGGCGAGCAGCGCCCGCTGCCGCTGGGCCGGTGGCAGGAAGCCGTATTCGGGGCGGGACGCCTCGGCCGGGTCGAGCCGGCCGACGACCCGGATCGCCGAGTTGGTGACGATCCGCCGCTCGACCTCGCTCGCGGTCTGCTGCGCGCCGACCAGGATCACGCCGAGGGAGCGGCCCCGCTCGGCGATGTCGAGCAGCACCTCCTTGATCGGCGAGGAGCCCTCGCGCGGGGCGTACTTGTTCAGCTCGTCGAGGACCACGAACAGCAGCGGCTTGGCGGTGCCGGCCTTCTCCTTGCGGGTGAACTCGTTCTTCAGCGTCACACCGACCACGAACCGCTGCGCCCGGTCCGGCAGGTTGTGCAGGTCGACCACGGTCACCTGGGCGCTGTCGGCGGTGTTGATGGTGTGCGGCCGGCGGGTCGCCAGGTCGCCGCGGATCAGCCGGGCCAGGTCCTTCTTGCTGCCGATCAGCCGGCGGGCGAACGCGTTGACGGTGCCCAGCCCGACCGCGCTGCCGGCCCACTCGCGGCGGGTCTCCTCGTCGTTGACCTGCTCCACGACGTGGTCGACCAGATCGCCGTACGAGCCGATCCGCACCCCGTCGAGGCTGATCCCGCCGTCGGCCGGCCGGGCGTGCCGGGCCAGGTGCGCGGCGACCGAGTGGACCACCATCGTGTACTGCTGGCGCTCGTCGTCGGCGTCGGCGAACACGTAGGGCAGCAGGCCGTCGGCGCAGAACTCGGAAAGCGTCCAGTAGAAGCTGTCGACGCCGGCCGTCCGGCTGGTCACGTCCGGGGTGCCGTTCGGGTCGCCGACCCGGGGCGGGGCGTAGACCCGTACGTCCGGGAACGGTCCGGCCGGCAGGCCCAGCTTCGCGTACGCGGCCACCGTCGCCTCGTCGAGCCGGGCGTTGGGGTGGTCGAGGAAGAGCAGGTCCTCGCCCTTGACATTGAAGATCAGCGCCTTGGCGTTGACCGCGTCGCCGCCCAGCTGGCCGGACCGGAACACCGAGTAGAGCAGGAACGTGGCGAAACTGGTCTTGGTCGCGACCCCGGAGATGCCGGAGATCGACACGTGCGCACCGCGCTGCCCGTCGAGGAAGTCGGCGTTGAGATAGACGGGTACGCCGTCGCGGCCGGTCCCCATCGGGATCCGCCGCTCCATCCGGTCGAAGTGCAGCGCCCGTGCCCGCGCGTCGCCCTCGGCGCGGTGCACCGGCGCACCCGGCGCCGGCGGCACGTAGACCTCCGGGTCGACCCGGGTCGTGGTGATCTCGGCCGCCTCCTGCACCTGGGCGGGGAGCGTGCCGTCGGCGATGGCGAACACGTCGGAGTCGAACTGGGCGCCCTCGTGCCGGGCCCGGACCTGGGTCACCACCCCGGCGATCGTCACCGGCTCGCGGTCGGGAAGTTCCCGGCGGGTCACCACCACGTCGTCGAGTTGCAGGAAGCTGTCCGGTGCGACGGCGGTCCAGAACGAGAGCGGGGTCGCGTCGGCGGTGCCGAGCACCCGCCCGACCGGCTCGCCGGCTCCCTCGGTCCCGATTTCTCCGTCAGTCACGACAGGTATCCTGCCCCACCCCACCGACACGGCCGAAACCTCGACGGCGTACCCGGCGTGTCCGTACATTGCGTCACTTCTCGGCGTCCCTGTGTGACGGGGTGGTGGGTGGGTAGCCTTTGCCGCTGACCGCCGAAGGAGGCACGAATGGGTACGGACGCGCGATCGCCGAGGATCCTCTCCGTCTCGTGGGGGCGGATGGAGGTCGAGGGCCTGGAAGCGGGCAAGGACTTCAAGCTCTATCCCGGTGGCGGCCGGCCGTGGGACTGGACCGAGACCGGCACCCAGCACCAGCCCGGCATCCAGCCGGCCGACGTCGAGGAACTGCTCGCCGCCGGCGCGACCACCGTCGTGCTGTCACGCGGGATGGAACTGCGGATGCACGTCACCCCGCAGGCGCTGGACCTGCTGGAGGAGCGGGGTGTCACCGTGCACGTCCTGCCGACCGAGGAGGCCGTGACCGTCTACAACGACCTGGTCGACAGCACCCCGGTCGCCGGCCTCTTCCACTCCACCTGCTGACCGAGGTGCCGCCGCTCGCCGTCTGGTCGGGCACGGCGCTGTACGTCTCCGCTTCGAGATCGTGCCGGTGAGGCGTTCGCCATGCCGACCGGCGACGACGGGTTCGCCCCGACCCGCCGACGGTTCCCGGCCTGACAGTGGGCGGCCGGGGCGCCCGCCCTCAGCCGACGGTCCGGCTGGCGTAGCCGGCGGAGATCTCCTCGTACCCGTCCCACACGTCCTCCCACTCCAGGCCGGCGGCGTAGCGCTCGAGGGTGTCGAGGATGAGGTGCCAGCCGATGGCGAAGTCGCGGGCCGGTTCGGCGACCAGTTCGCGGTGGGTGAGGGTGAGCGTGGTCCCGGCGACCGCCGGTGCCAGCTGCCAGAGCACCGCGGAGTCGGGCACGCCCGGCCACACCCAGGTGTGTTCGAGCAGGCCCCGCTCGCCCGGCGCCTCCAGCCTGGTGACGACCCCGGTGGCGGCGCCCTCGTCGCCGAAGTCGTAGTGCACCCGGCCGCCGACGTACGGCTCGATCACGCAGCCCGGCATCCAGACCCGGAGTTTTCCGGGGTCCACGAGCGCGTTCCACACCCGGTCGAGCGGATGGGCGAGTTCGCGTTCGAACCGGATCCGGAAGTCTCCGCCGGACCCGATCCCGAGCGTGCCGAAGCGGGCTTGTTCGATGGGCATGTCTTTCTCCGTATCAGATCTGTCCGGTGTCGAGCGCGTGTTCGAGGGCGTCGAGGCCGCGGTTCCACCGCACGCGTTGCTGTTCGAGCCAGTCGGTCGCGGTGTCGAGGGCGTCGGGGTTCAACGTGTAGACGCGCCGGGTGCCTTCCGGGCGCACGGTCACGACGCCGGCCGCCAGAAGCGCGCGCAGGTGCTGCGAGATGGCGGGCCGGCTGATCTCGAAGCGGGCGGCGATGGCGCCCGACGTCAGGCTGCCCGAGGACAGTGCCTCCACGATCCGGCGCCGCACGGGGTCACCGAGAACATCCAGAACCTCCACGGGGCAGAGCTTAAGTCAAGCCTTACGTAAGCTGCAACTTAATTAGGGCAAGTCGGGCCGCGTCACGTCGGTCGACGCTGTCTCGTCCCACCGGCATGGACACATTTCTGTGGATCGCGCAGCTCCTGTTGGCGGTCGTCTTCGCCGGTTCCGGAGCGGCCAAGAGCACGATGGGCCGGAACCGGCTGATCGCGACCGGGCAGACCGGGACCGCGCTGTTCCCGATGCCACTCGTGCGGTTCGTCGCCGGCTGCGAGATCCTGGCGGCGGTCGGGCTCGTGCTGCCCTGGGCCACCGGAATCGCCCCGGTGCTGACCCCGCTGGCCGCCGCCGGCCTGTGCGTGGTGATGGTCGGGGCGGCCTGGTCGCACGCCCGGCTCGGTGAACCGCGCGCGGTCGCGGCCAACGCGCTGCTGTTCGCGCTGGCACTGGCGGTGGCGATCGGCCGGCTGGCCGACCTCGCCTGAACGGCGATGGCCGGTACGGCGGGACCGGTGCGACGGAACCGGGTCGGTTATGGTCGACCGGCCATGCACGAAGCCTTCGAAGCCCATCGGTCCCACCTGTTCGGGGTGGCCTACCGGATGCTGGGAATCCGGGCCGAGGCGGAGGACGCGGTGCAGGAGACGTGGCTGCGCTACGCCGCCGCCCGCCCCGACGTGGCCGACCTGCGGGCCTGGCTGACCACCGTGGTCGCCCGGATCTGCCTGGACGTGCTGCGCTCGGCCCGGGTCCGGCGCGCCGCGTACGTCGGGCCGTGGCTGCCCGAACCGCTGGTGTCCCGGCTGCCGGCCGACGACGACCCGGCCGAGACCGCCGTACGCGCCGAACAGGTCAGCCTCGCGCTGCTGGTGGTGCTGGAACGGCTCACCCCCGAGCAGCGGGTGGCGTTCGTCCTGCACGACGTGTTCGGCGTGCCGTTCGCCGACATCGCGGCGGTCCTGTCCGTCAGCCCGGCCGGCGCCCGCCAACTCGCCTCACGCGGCCGGCGGGCGGTGGACGCCGTGCCGCCGGCGCGGCTGTCCGGCGGTGCCGACCCGGCCGAACAGCGCCGGGTGCTGGCCGCGTTCCTCGCCGCGGCCGAGCGCGGCGACCTGGCCGCGCTGGTCCGGGTGCTCGCGCCGGACGTGGAGTTCGTCGGCGACGGCGGCGGGCTGGCGCCATCGGTCCGCCGGCCGGTGGTCGGGGCGCAGGAGGTGGCCAGGCTGGTCGCCGGGTTGTTCCGGCAGGCGAAGCGGCGCGATCCGCGCTGGGAGACGGTGCTGGTCAACGGCCGCCTCGGCTATGTTGTCGAGGCCAGGGACCTTCTCGTGGTCGTCGCGCCGGTCGTGGCCGACGGCGCGATCGTGGCCCTCTACCACGTGTTGAATCCGGAAAAGGTGCGCGACGTCCCCCGCCCGGGACCGTCGGCGACCGCCCGGCCACCCGGGGTGGGGCCGGACGACGGGTCGCCGGGTGCTGGAGCGTCGTCGCCGCGGTGACCGCCGGCGTCCGTCACCGCTGCGGCGAGCAGGGGTGCTCCTCGAAGGTCACGAACGGGGTCCACTCGCCCCACTGGAACTGGTAGCCGTCGCACTCCACATAGACCCCGCCGACCGCCGTCGTGAGGCTGCCGTCGGTGTAGTAGAGGGTGGTGCACCAGTGGTTCATCTGGCAGTACCGGGCCTGGGCGGGCGCCGCGGGCAGGGCGACGACGGTCGCGGCGGCGAGGGCGATGGCCAGCAGGGCACGACGGATCATGGCGGTCTCCTCCGGTTTCCACCCGCGGGGGCACCCGCTAAGTATTGACGTGGATGATTGCGTTGGGGGTGTCGGAAACGCAAGGGACAGCCACGCGTCCCGGGCAGCCCCCGGCGCCACGGTGGCGCTATGCTGTGCGCGGCGGGTCCTACGCCATACCTCCTGACCAGGCGCCCACGCCGCCCGGCGACGCGGAGGCAAAGGGGACGCAGGTGCCTCGGGACTGTGTGACAGGTCAGGTCCACTCTTCATCCGGCCGACCGTGACCGGGCGTGGGAAACGGGCGCGCGTACGGCCGTACGGAGCACGACATGACCGGCAAGAAGCAGCTCAAGGAACGTATCCGGGCCCGGATGGCCGCCACCGGCGAGCGTTACCTCACCGCCCGGCGGCACGTGGTGACCGACCAGCCCGCCCCGGCCGTCGACCACGGCTGGACGCTGCGGGGCGGCGTCCACCCCGAGTCCGCCAACCTCGCCAACGTCCTGGCCCACCACCGGGTACGGCACGACGGCGCCCCACTGTCCGAGGCGATGCTCTTCGGGATCGGTGGCGGGCTCGGCGCCGGCTACATCCTGTGGGAGTTCGCCGCCCACCGCACCTGCTGGGTGACGCTCGGGTTCCGCAACCGCTGGCAGTACCAGACCTGGACGCCGGACACCCTGGCCCGGCTCGGGATCCCGGCCGAGGTGCACCGTACCGCCGGGGCCAGGGGAGCGGCCGCCGCCCTGGACGCCGCCCTCGACGCCGGCCGACCGGCGATCGTGCTGCCGGACCGGCAACTCGTCGGCTACTGGCACCTGCCGGCCCACTACGACGGGCACGGCGGGCACCCGGTCGTCGCGTACGCCCGCGCCGGCGGCGGCATCCGCGTCGACGACCGCAACCTCCGGCCGCTCACCGTCGACCGCGCCGACCTGGACCGGGCGCGGGGGCGGGTGGTGTCGTACAAGAACCTGCTCATCGAGGCCCGGCCGGCGGCCGGCCTCGAACTCGACGACGCGACCGTGCGCGGCGCGGTCGTCGCCGGGCTGGCCGACTGCGCCGCGCACCTGTCGGCGCCGTCGACGTCGTTCTCGCTGCCGGCCTGGCGCAAGTGGTCGCGGCTGATGACCGACGGCCGCAACGCCAAGGGCTGGCCGACGGTGTTCGCCGACGGCGTCGGGCTGACCGATGCGCTGCTGTCGATCTGGGAGGCCGTGTCGCCGGCCGGGATCACCGGCGGAAACCTGCGCGGGCTGTACGCCACGTTCCTGCGCGAGGCGGCGACCCTGCTCGACGCCCCGGACCTGGTCCCGGTCGCCGAGGCGTTCGACGCTGCCGCCGGGGCCTGGCACGAGGTGGCCGAGGCGGCGTTGCCGGCGGCGGTGCCGGCGTTCGCGCGGATGCGTGAGCTGACCGCCGAACTCGGCGGGGCGGTCGTCGCCGACGGCGACGCCGGCCGGGACACCGCGGCCGCCGCCGCGGCGGGACTGGCCGGGCTGAGCCGCGAGTACTCCGAGGTGCCGCCGCTGGATTCGGCCGGGATCGCCGACCTGTTCGCCACGACCGGCCGGGCCCTGGCCGAGGCGTACGCCCTGGAGGTGGCGGCGGTCGGCAAACTCGCCGCCGCCGTCGCGCCGCCACCGCGCTGATCAGGCAGCCCGCCGCGCTGATCAGGCAGCCGCGCTGATCAAGGAGAAACCGTGCCCGGTCCGTGCGTTTTGTCGCGCGACAACTCCTTGATCAGCGTGGGCCCGGGCGGCTCGGGCGCGGACCGGGCGGGACGGTCAGCGGGTGTAGCGCAGGATCAGGACGTCGTCGGCGGCGAGCGCGTGCCGCAACCGCATCGTGCGGGGCGGGCTCGCCGGCCCGGCGGTGATCCGGCCGGCGCCGGCACCGGTGAGCAGCGGCGACACGGTCAGGCAGACCTCGTCGACCAGGTCGGCGGCGGTCAGCCCGCCGAAGAGGTGCGGGCCGCCCTCGCACAGCAGTTGCCGGTGCCCGCGCCGGTGCAGCAGGTCGACGGCGGCCCGGAGGTCGACCGCGTCGTCGCCGACGGTCACCAGGTCGGCGACCTCGGCCAGGTCGGGCCGGTGCGGCGCCCGTCCGTGGGTGAGGATCACCGGCCGTACCGGCGCGTCGGCGAACGCCGCCTGCCGGGGGTCGAGGTCGAGGGCGCCGGAGACCACGACGAGCGTCGGGTACGCCGGGAGCCCGCGCGCCACCCGCCAGGCCCGGCGGCGCTCGTCGAGGCGCAGCGCCCGGTAGCCCTCGTGGCGCAGGGTTCCGGCGCCGACGACGAGGGCGTCGCAGAGCATCCGCAGGACGCCGAACACGCGTTTGTCCGGCCCGCCGGACAGCCCCTCGGAGTGTCCCTCGATCTCCACCGCCCCGTCGGCGCTGGTGACGAAGTTGACCCGCAGGGTGGCTTCGGCGGGGCGGCCGTACAGGTCGGCGATCGTGTCGTCGTCGATGCCGGCGGTGGCCGGATCGGGTGACAGGCGGCGGATGGCGGTCATTCGCCGGCCGGTCCGGTCACGGGAGGGGTCGGTACGGCGGTACGGTGCTGGCAGTCGCACCAGTTGCGACCCCGACAGTCGTCGTGTCGGCGTTCCCGGCACGCGCGGCAGATCATGGGGGAAGCCTAGCCCGAAGGATGCCAGGCCATGCCGCGTCAGATCTTCCAGCTCAAGGTTTCGCTGTCCGACGTGTCCCCGCCGGTGTGGCGGCGGGTGCTGGTGCCGGGCGGTTACACGCTCGACCGCCTGCACCGGGTGGTCCAGCACGCGATGGGCTGGCAGGACTGTCACCTGCACTCGTTCGACATCGGCGGCCAACAGTACGGCGAGCCGGATCCGGACGGCGAGCTGACCCTGCGCGACGAGTTGGACGTACGCCTCGACACGGTGGGGGCGAAGGGGACCCGGTTCCTCTACACGTACGACTTCGGCGACTGGTGGGAGCACGAGATCGTGGTGGAGGACGTCTTCGGCGCCGAGCCGGGGGAGCGTTACCCGGTGTGCGTCGACGGCGGCCGGGCCTGCCCGCCGGAGGATGTCGGTGGCGCGTTCGGCTACGAGCAGTTCCTGGCCGCGGTCTCGGATCCGGCCCACCCCCGCTACGCCGAGCTGCAGATGTGGATCGGCCGCCCGTTCGACCCGTGGACCTTCGCCCCCGACCGGGTGACCACCCTCCTCCGCCGCCTGGCGTAGCCCTCTTCCCGGCTCCCTTCCCGGTCGCCCGCCCTGCCCGGCCCCGCCCCGAGATCCGCGTGATCAGGGAGTAGGTCGGGCGGGTCGTCGGCGTGCCGTGCCGTCCGGTCCCTGATCACGGTGATCAGGGAACCCGTCACGCCGCGCCCGACCACCGCGATCGGCGGACGGCCGAGCCCGGTCCGGCTGTCCGACGAGAGGGCGGCGGTAACGAAATGGGAACGCTCCCAAGGGTCTATTGACACTCAGGAAACGTGTCGGCAATCTCATGGGAGCGCTCCCGGCGGTGTGTGGTCCACGCCACGACACCGAGTTCCGTGTGCGGAGAGATCCCCCACCACCAAGAAAGACATCACGACCTGAGAGGGGTCAGGATGATCGTCACGCCCCGCCGCCGGCGGATCGCGGCTGCCGCACTCGCGTCCGTCGCGGTCTTCGCCGCGACCGCCTGCGGCAGCGACTCGGACTCGGCCGACCCGAACGAGCCCATCACGCTGATCGTCGACGTCTTCGGCGACCAGGGATTCGGATACGAGGCCCTGTACGAGCAGTACCAGGCCGACAACCCCAACATCAAGATCCAGGAGCGCGGCAAGGGCCTGGGCCTGGGCGACTACAACACCCGCCTGACCCAGCAGATCACCGCCGGTGCCGGCGCGGGCGACGTGGTCGCCATCGAAGAGGGCACGATCGTGCAGTTCTACGCCCAGGCCGACAAGTTCGTGAACCTGGCCGACCACGGCGCGAACGACCTCAAGGCCAACTTCCTGCCGTGGAAGTGGGAGCAGGGCAGCACCCCCGACGGCAAGGTGCTCGGCCTCGGCACCGACGTCGGCTCGATGGCGATCTGCTACCGCACCGACCTGTTCCAGGCCGCCGGCCTGCCGACCGACCGCGAAGAGGTCGCCAAGCTCTGGCCGACCTGGGACGAGTTCATCGCGACCGGCACGAAGTTCGCCGCCGCCGACAAGAAGAACAAGTTCGTCGACGCCGCGACCAACTTCTTCAACGTGGTGCTGAGCCAGGTCGCCGGCGCCGGCACCGGCTACACCTACTACGACAAGAGCAACAACCTGGTCCTGGAAAGCAACCCCGACGTCCGGACCTCGTTCAACCTGACCACCAAGATGATCCAGGCCGGGCTGTCCAACAACCTCCAGTCGTTCTCCAACGAGTGGAACGCCGGCTTCAAGAACGCGACCTTCGCCACCATCGCCTGCCCCGCCTGGATGACCGGTGTCATCAAGGGCCAGGCCGGTGACGCCGCGGCCGGCAAGTGGGACATCGCCAAGGCCCCCGGCAACGGCGGCAACTGGGGCGGCTCGTTCCTCGGCGTGCCGAAGTCGAGCAAGCACCAGAAGGAGGCCGTCGAGCTGGCCAAGTTCCTGAGCAGCGCCAAGGGCCAGGTCGAGGCGTTCAAGAAGGTCGGCAACCTGCCGTCGTCGCCGCAGGCGCTGACGGACGCGGCGGTCGCCTCCGCGACCAACGACTACTTCAACAACGCGCCGACCGGCACCATCTTCGCCGCCGGTGCCACCGAGCTGAAGCCGGTCTACCTCGGCCCGAAGAACCAGGCCGTGCGGACCGCGGTGGAGAACGCGCTGCGCGCCGTCGAGCAGGGCCAGGCGCCCGACGCGGCCTGGCAGGACGCGGTCAAGAACGGTGCGGCCGCCGGTAAGTAACCGGCCGCAGGAGGTCGGGGCGACGCCGTCGGCGTCGCCCCGACGCCGCGTCCACTCCCAGTTGGAGGATCCATGAGCCTGGATTTCGACACGGCTTCCCCGGCCCGGTCGCGCGGCCGCCGGGCAGAGCCGAAGCCGGACCGCGAGCGCCGTCGCTCGCTGACCCGGCTGGACCTGAAGTATTCGCCGTACCTCTACGTACTGCCGTTCTTCGTGATCTTCGCGATCTTCGGCGCCTACCCGATCGTCTACACGGTCTGGATCGCGCTGACCGACCGGTCGCCGCTGAACACCACGATCTCGTTCGTCGGCCTGGACAACTTCGTCGAGCTGCTCACGAACGACCCCCAGTTCTGGAACGCGGTCCTCAACACGTTCGGCATGTTCATCATGTCGACCGTCCCGCAGCTTCTGCTCGCGCTGATGCTGGCCAACGCCCTCAACCGCCGGATCAAGGGCCAGACCTTCTTCCGGATGGCGATCGCCATGCCGATCATCACGTCCACCGCCGTCGTGGCCCTCATCTTCTCGATGATCTACTCCCGGGACTTCGGCCTGGTCAACTGGGCGCTCGACCTGGTCGGCATCGATCCGATCGACTGGCGCGCGAACCGCTTCGCCTCCTGGTTCGCGATCTCCACGATGGTCGACTGGCGGTGGATCGGCTACAACGCGCTGATCTACCTGGCCGCCATGCAGTCGATCTCCAAGGACATGTACGAGGCGGCCTCGCTCGACGGCGCGTCCCGGATCCGGCAGTTCTGGTCGATCACGATCCCGCAGCTACGTCCGACGATCATCTTCACGCTGATCATCTCGACCATCGGCGGCCTGCAGCTCTTCACCGAGCCGCTGCTGTTCACCAGCGGTTCGGGCGGCCTTTCGGGCGGCTCCCAGGGCCAGTTCCAGACGATCACCATGTATCTGCTCGACGTGATGAACCAGCGCTTCCGCTGGGGGTACGCCGGCGCGGTCGCGCTCGTCCTCTTCCTGCTCATCGCGTTCATGTCGGTCGTCAACTACCTGCTCGCCCGTCGAATCAGCTCGGACAAGTGAGGCATCCGCGATGACCACGACCATGGTGCGCCCGCCCGTATCCAACCGCCGCAAGAAGCCCGCCGACCACGGCTCCGCCGGCGAGAAGCTCTTCAGAGCCACCCCGCTGACCTGGATCGGCCTGGTCGCCGGTGTGATCCTGTCGCTGTTCCCGTTCTACTGGATGATCGTCATCGCGTCCCGGACGAACGACGCCGCGAACGCCTGGCCACCGCCGTTCCTGCCCGGCGGCAAGCTCGGCGAGAACGTCGAACGGGTGCTGTCCAACACCGACGCCAACATCCTCACCGGTCTGCTCAACTCGTTCCTGGTGTCCGGCACCATCACCGTCGCCACCGTCTTCTTCGGCTCGCTGGCCGGGTTCGCCTTCGCCAAGCTGAAGTTCCGCGGCAAGAACGCGATGCTGCTGGTCATCCTGGCCTCGATGATGGTGCCGATCCAGCTCGGCGTGCTGCCGCTCTACATCCTGATGGCCGAACTGGAGTGGCTCAACCGGATGCCCTCGGTCATCGTGCCGTTCCTGATCGGCGGCTTCGGCATCTTCATGATGCGCCAGTACGCCGAACAGGCCGTACCCAACGAGCTGATCGAGGCGGCCCGGGTCGACGGCTGCTCCACCTGGCGGATCTACTGGCACGTCGTGGCACCGGCGCTGCGGCCGGCCGCCGCCGTACTCGGCCTGCTCACCTTCATGGAGCAGTGGAACCAGTTCTTCTGGCCGTTCGTGGTGCTCGCCGACCCGGCCAACCCGACGGTGCAGATCTCGCTCCGCACGCTGAACTCGGCGTACTTCGCCGACAACTCGCAGATCTTCGCGGGTACGTTGATCGCGACGCTCCCGCTCTTCATCGTGTTCATCCTCTTCGGCCGCCAGATCATCGGCGGCATCATGGAAGGCGCCGTCAAGTCGTGACCAAGCCCGCTGACCCGCAGACCATCCCGCTGCTCGACGAGCGGGTGACCTTCCCGCCCGACTTCCTCTGGGGGGCCGCCACCGCGGCCTTCCAGATCGAGGGCGCGGCGGCCGAGGGCGGCCGCACCCCGTCGATCTGGGACACCTTCAGCCGCACCCCGGGCAAGGTGCTGCACGGGCACACCGGCGACGTCGCCTGCGACCACTACCACCGGTTCCGCGACGACGTACGGCTGATGGCCGACCTCGGGCTGAAGTCGTACCGGTTCTCGGTCGCCTGGCCGCGGGTCCAGCCGGGCGGCAGCGGCCCGGCCAACCAGGAGGGGCTGGACTTCTACCGGCGGCTCGTCGACGAGCTGCTGGAGAACGAGATCGAGCCGTGGCTGACCCTCTACCACTGGGACCTGCCGCAACCGCTGGAGGACGCCGGCGGCTGGCCGGTCCGCGACACCGCGGCCCGGTTCGCCGACTACGCCGCGCTCACCCACGCCGCCCTCGGCGACCGGGTCCGCTACTGGACCACGCTCAACGAGCCGTGGTGCTCGGCCTTCCTCGGGTACGGCTCCGGCGCGCACGCCCCGGGCCGCAGCGACGGCGGCGACGCCGTACGCGCCGCACACCACCTGATGCTCGGGCACGGGCTCGCCGTACAGGCGATCCGGGCCGCCCGGCCCGACCACGACCTCGGGGTGACGGTCAACCTCTACCCGGTCACGCCGCAGACCGACACGCCCGGCGACCTGGACGCCGCCCGCCGGATCGACGGCCTCGCCAACCGGATCTTCCTGGACCCGATCCTGCGCGGCGAGTACCCCGCCGACTTGATCGAGGACCTGCGGGACGTCACCGGGTTCGAGCACGTGCACGACGGCGACCTCGCCGTCATCGGCACCCCGCTGTCGGTGCTCGGCATCAACTACTACAGCCGGCACGTGGTCGCCGCCCCGGTCGAGGGCGCCGAGCCCGAGCCGTACTGGCGGGCGCCGTCGTCCTGGCCGGGCAGCGAGGACGTGCGCTTCGTCACCCGTGGCTACCCGGTCACCGACATGGACTGGGAGATCGACGCGCCCGGCCTGGTCGAGATCCTGCGCCGGGTCCACGACGAATACCCCGAGGTGCCGCTGTACGTCACCGAGAACGGCTCCGCGTTCGTCGACCGGGTGGTCGACGGCCGGGTCGACGACCCGGAACGGCTCGCCTACTTCGACGCCCACCTGCGCGCCTGCCACGAGGCGATCGAGGCCGGTGTGCCGCTTCGCGGCTACTTCGCCTGGTCGCTGATGGATAATTTCGAATGGGCCTGGGGATACACGAAGCGGTTCGGCATGATCCACGTCGACTACGACAGCCAGTTGCGGATTCCCAAGTCGAGCGCCAGGTGGTACGCCGAAGTGATCCGACGTAACGGGCTGGCCGCACAATAGGGCGAGATCGGCCAGCACCAGAGGCGACCGGCGCCCGCCCCCACCCGGGGCGGCGCCGGCCCGTCGGACGTCGGAGGAGCAGACGATGACAACCCAGCGCACCCGCTCGCTCGGGCGGCCAACCCTTGATGCGGTCGCCGCCCGCGCCGGGGTCGGCCGGGGCACGGTCTCCCGGGTCGTCAACGGCTCGCCGCAGGTCAGCCCGGAGGCCCGGGCCGCGGTGCAGCAGGCCATCGCCGAACTCGGCTACGTGCCCAACCGGGCCGCCCGCGCCCTGGTCACCCAGCGGACCGACTCGGTGGCGCTGGTCGTCTCCGAGTCCGAGGAACGCGTCTTCGGCGAGCCGTTCTTCGCCGGGATCGTGCGCGGAATCAGTTCCGGGCTGCTGGAGACCCCGATGCAGCTCTGGCTGGCGATGGCCCAGTCGCCGGCCGAGCGGGAACGGGTCGAGCACCACCTGACCAACCAGCACGTCGACGGCGTGCTGCTGCTGTCGCTGCACGACTCCGACCCGCTGCCGACCCTGCTGGAGCAGCGTGGACTGCCGACCGTGCTCGGCGGCCGGCCGGCGCGGATGCTCCAGCCGGGCGCCCAGGGGTCGTACTTCGTCGACGTCGACAACGCCGGCGGCGCCCGGCAGGCCGTCGAATACCTCTTCGCCGACGGCCGGACCCGGGTCGCCACCATCGCCGGCCCACAGGACATGGGCGTCGGCGTGGCCCGGCTCACCGGCTACCGCACGGCCGTCGAGGCCGGCGGCCGCCGGGTCGACGACACCCTGATCGCGTACGGCGACTTCAGCGAGGCCAGCGGGGCGGCGGCGATGCGCCGGCTGCTGGAGTTGGACGCCGACATCGACGCGGTGTTCGTGGCGTCGGACCTGATGGCCTGCGGGGCGCTGCGGGCGCTGCGCGAGGCCGGCCGGCGCGTTCCCGAGGACGTCGCCGTCGTCGGGTTCGAGGACGCGCCGATCGCGCGCCAGTCCGACCCGCCGCTGACCACTGTGCACCAGCCGGTGGAGGAGATGGGCCGGCAGATGGCCCGGCTGCTGGTCGCGCGGATCCGCCGCGAGGAGCTGGCACAGCCGTACGTCCTCCTCGACGCCCACCTCATCCCCCGCGCCTCCGCCTGACCCCGCCCCGCCGCGCCGCGCGAGCGCCCCGCCGCGCCCGCACCGGAGGCGCGCGTCGATCAAGGACAAGTGTTCCGGCGAATCGACCTGAAGCAGGCACGCCTTCTCCTTGATCAACGGGCCGGGAGGGGCGGGAGGGCCGGCGGGGACGGGGACGTGTGCGGTTCCGAGGAACCCGGGGCGAACGGGGGGTGTGCGGGGCAGAGTGGGGGGCGCGGCGACACCGTGTCGTGCTCCCCTGAACGGGTGATACCGGATCGGCCGTCGCGTCAGAGTTGGGCTGTTGCTGCCGGGTCATGGCACGGCAACAGGGGCGAAACGCCCACCCGGCAGGCTTTGGATCGCGAGTACCGGCGTCGTCCTGCGCCGGCACCGCCGAGAGGAAGGGCTGAGATGTTGCTGAGGGTTCGGGTCACCCTGCCGGACCGGCCGGGAGCGCTCGGTCAGGTGGCGCGCACGCTGGGCGTCGCCGGCGCCGACATCGTCCAGGTCGTGGTGCTGGAGCGGCTGGGCGGCCGGGCCGTCGACGACTTCACCGTCGTCTGGCCGGGTGCCTCCCGCGTCGACCGGCTGCTCGCCGGCCTCGCCGCGATCCCCGGCGTGCAGGTCGACGGGGTGTGGCGGGCGATCGGCGCGCCGACCACCGGCGGCCAGGACGCCGAACTGCTGGCCCAGGTCGCCGCGAACCCCGCCGACGGGCTCGCCACCCTGGTCGACGCCGTACCCGGGCTGCTGGCCGCCGACTGGGCGGCCGCGGCGGTCGTACCGGCGGACTGGGCCGCCCGCAGCGGCTCCGGGCCGCGCCCGACCGAGGGGAACGGGACGGGCGGCGGCGAGCCCGCCGTCGCGTACGCGAGCTGGCGGGCTCCCGTGCCGCTGGTGTTGCCGGAGGTGACCCCGCTGCGGGCCCGGTCGATGGACGGTCCGGTCGGCACCCGTTACGCGGTCGCCCCGTTCGGTCGTGCCGGCCTGGTGCTGATGCTGACCCGGGTCGACGACGAAGGCCTGCCGGCGGCGGCGTTCCACGTCACCGAGGTCGACCGGATCGCCCAGCTCGTCCGGGCGGCCGCGGTCATCCTCGGCGACCGCCTCGACCTGGTGACCGCGCCACCGGCCGTCGCACAGTCGTGAGTTTTCCGGTCGGGAGAAGTCACCGCCGGGCAATCTGAGGGAAACAGCCGGCCCGCACTGTAGGAGGTGCGGGCGGCGGGACCGGTGGTCCCGGCGGCAACCCCGGCGGAAGGAGCAGATCATGGCGCTGTGGCGGATCCGGGCGACGGTCGACGACCGGCCGGGATACCTGTCCGTGCTGGCCGCGAGTCTCGCCCTGCGGTCGGTCAACATCCTCGCCGTCCAGGTGCACACGACCGAGGCGGGCGCGGTCGACGATTTCCTCGTCGACGCTCCGGACACCCTCGACGAGGCCGACCTGCTCGCCGCCGTCGAGCGGGGCCGGGGCCGGGACGCCTGGGTGACCCGGGCCGAGGCGCAGGGGCTGGCCGACCAGCCGACCCGGGCGCTCGGGCTGGCGGCCCGGCTGGTCCGCGACCCGGAATGCCTCGGCGATCTGCTGCGGACTCTGCTCGGCGCGACCGCCGTCACCTGGCGGCCGACGCCCGGCCGGGCCCGCGCCGGCTTCACCGACACGGTGTTGGGCCTGCCCGACCCGGCCGGCGGCTGCTACGAGATCCGGCGGGACGCGCCGGTGTTCACCCCGGCCGAGTACGCCCGGGCGCAGGCCCTGGTCGAGCTGGCGTCGTCGATCACCCGGCGCACCGACGAACTGGTCACCGTGGTCCTGGTCGACGGATCGGAGGTGACGGTCCGACCGGCCGCGCCGGACGACGCCGGTGCGCTGGCGGCGATGCACGACCGCTGCTCGGCCGGCGCCCTGCACCGCCGCTACCTGACCGGCGGCGCCCCGTCACCGGCCCGGCTGGGCCGGCTGCTCGACCCGGCGCACGGCGTGACCCTGGTGGCGACCACCCGCGGTGCGGCCGGCGGCGAGGGGGAGCGGGTCGTGGCCATGGCGAGCATGGTCGCCGAGGGCCGCGTCGGCGAGGTGGCGGTCCTGGTCGAGGACGCCTGGCAGCGGCGCGGCCTGGGCACGGCGCTGCTGCGCCGGCTGGTGACGAACGCGGGCCGGGCCGGGTTCGCGGCGCTGGTCGCGTACGGCCACGCCGACAACGTCGCGCTGCTGCGCACGGTGGCCCGGATGGGCCGGCCGGGGCCGGTCGACCGCGACGGCGACCTGGTGAGCGTCACGATGCCGCTGGTGGCCCGGGCGGCCACCGGGCGGACCACGACTCCCGCTGCCGCCGGGGCGGCCTAGCGGGGCACGACTCGGTGGCCCGGTTTCTGGTGCAGGGCCGGGCCACCGGTGGACCTTTCTGGGGTGTGTAAGAAAAGGGGGTTCCCTCCTTCCCGTGGGACGGCGGGAAGGAGGGAACCCCCTGTTTTCTCAGGTCGTCGGGTAGCGGCTGTATTCGGGGAAGTTGCCGTAGAGCCGGTCGCCCGCGCCCACGGTCACCGCCTCGACCAGCAGGTCGCCGCCGACGAACGCGCCCTTCCACGACGCGCCCCGGCCGCCGAACGGCTCCTCGCGGTCGCCGCGCGAGCGCGGCTTGTTGATCCCGACCTTGAACGCCTGGAGGTCGACGGCGAGCTTCGCCGCCTTGTCCTCGTCGTCGCAGGCGAGGCTGGCGACCAAAGCACCGTTGGAGGCGTTCATGGCGGCGAGCAGTTCGTCCTCGGTGTCCACGACGACGATCGTGTCGACGGGGCCGAACGGCTCGGCGTGCATCAGCCGCGACCGGCCGGGCGGGGCGAGCAGCACCGCCGGTGCCACGTACGCGGAGGTGTCCTGCCCGTCCAGGAACGGCGCCCCGTCGAGCCGGCCCCGGTAGAGCGGCACCGCACCGCCCTTGACGGCCTCGTCGACCTTGCGGCGCAGCTCCTCGGCCTTGGCGCCGCTGATCAGCGGTCCGAAGTCGAGTTCCGGCAGCGGGTCGCCGGCCGTCCAGTCGTCGCCGACGGCGAGCGGGTGGCCGAAGCGGACCGACCGGACGACCGGCAGGTACATGTCGAGGAACTGGTCGACCAGTTCCCGCTGTACGACGAAGCGCGGGTAGGCGGTGCACCGCTGCTTGCCGTACTCGAAGCCCTTCTTCAGGTGCTTGGCCAGCATGTCCCACTGGGAGAACTCCCAGATGCCCCAGGCGTTGAGGCCCTCCTGCTCGATGAAGTGCCGCTTGTCGGAGTCGAGCAGTGCCGCGGCGACCTTGCCGCCGTTGGAGCGGCCGCCGACGAACGCGACCGCGCCGATCTCGGGGGCCCGGACCAGCACCTCGGACAGTTCCTCGCCACTGCCGGAGAGCAGGGTGGCGGGCAGCCCGGCGCGCCGCATCAGGGCGTGGGCGACGGACAGGCAGACCGCGCCGCCCTGCGACGGGGTCTTGGCGATGACGGCGTTGCCGGCCAGCAGTTGCACGAGTTCGGCGTGGACGAGCACGCTCATCGGGTAGTTCCAGCTGGCGATGTTGCTGACCGGGCCGGGCAGCGGTTCGCGGCCGTCGGCGAGCATCCGGTCGATCTCCTCGACGTACCAGCGGACGCCGTCGAGCGCCCGGTCGACGTCGGCGCAGGCCAGCCGCCACGGCTTGCCGATCTCCCAGACCAGCAGCATGGCGAGCAGGTCGCGGTTGACGGTCAGCTCGTCGAGGGCCTCGGTGACCCGGGCCTTGCGCTCGGCGAGCGGGGTGGCGGCCCAGTCACGGTGCTCGGCGGCGGCGAACGCCACGGCGGCCCGGGCCGACTCGCCGTCGAGCCGGGGCAGGTTGACCAGAACGGTGTTGTCGATCGGGGTGCGGACCGGGGTCGGGGTGCCGGACGACTTCCAGGACCCCTCGACCAGGTTGCGCAGGGTGTCGCCGTCGAATGCCTCGGGGGCGGCGGCAGCGGCACGGGCGAGGGTGTCCGCCCATGCGGTGCCGTCGGCAAGGCGCAAGGCCATCGCAGTCTCCTCGTGAGGTGTGACCAGAGTTGGCGGCGGCTTCGATGGCACCGCTGATCTAGGCCGTACTGTGCCGGTCACGAAGAGCAGCGGCAACCGTACGCCCGTATACCAGGACGGATTGGCCGATGCCAACTCTCGATCATGGGGAATGGATCGCCGCTCATGCTCCCTGAGCTGGGATGATGCGGAAAATAGATCCAAGATCATAGATGATGCGATGCATCTCACTAAACTGGAAAGCGCTTTCCCTTGACGAGGATCGGGCGCAGTGTCACTACGAGCAGCAACCACCACGGCGGCACCACGGCGAGCAACCCGACGAGCCACGGCAGCCGCCACCACGGTCCCGGCCCGCCCTGCGGCGCGGTCGTCTCCGCCGCCGGCACGATCCAGCCGCCGGCGGTCAGCGACCACACCAGGAACGCGTCGCCGACCGGCAGCAGGCCACCCAGATAGCGTCGCTGCCCACCGCTCTCGACCGCGAACCCGGTGGTCTCGGCCAGCCCGGACAGCGCCGCCGCGGTACGCCGGTCGCCGAACAGCACCGCGTCGCCCAGCGCCACCACGCTCGCCGACGCCGACATGCCCAGGATCAGCGGCCCGGAGTCGACGTCACCGGGCAGGTCGGTGCCGCGCGGGTGCTCACGTACCCCCGGGGCCCAGAAGGTGGTCGAGGCGAACAGGTCGCGGAAGCGGACCCAGTCGCGGGTCGCGTCCTGGGGATAGACCTCCCGCAGGAACCGCAGCGCCACGGTCTGCGAGGTCGCCCGCGCGCCCTCCACCGGGAAGCCGGTCTCCGGGTCGACCCGGTGGGCCAGCAGCCCGGTCGCCGGATCGCGCCGGGCGTCGGCGGCGGTACGCCAGCGGGCCAGCAGCCCGCCGTACGTGTCGGTGCCGGCCAGATGGTCGGCCAGCCGTACGACGGCGATCCCGACCGCGCTGTCGACCGGCCACGCCTGCCCCGGATAGGCGGTCAGGAACGGCGAACCGGTGGCGGCCAGCCGCGTCTCGAACGCCCCGGCCAGCGCGCCGACGTCGGCGGCGAGCCGCTCGGCGTCGTACGGCGCTGCCGTCGGGCCGCCGGCCAGCCGTACCACGCCGCCACGCAGCCAGCCGCTCCAGCCGGCGTGGAAGACGCCGTACGGCGGGTCGAGGGTGGGGCTGAACGGAGCCCGCCCGGCGTCGGAGTCGAGCGCGTCCAGGGCCCGCCGCGCCTCCCGCAGTGCCTCGTCGCGCCGGGCCGGATCGCGGTCGCCGACGTCGAGCCAGGACAGTCCGTAGAGGACGTATAGGAAGAAGTAACCCTCCGGGAAGAGTTGCTGCATCCGCTGCGCGGCCCCGTCGTCGATGGCCCGGCGTAGGAACTCCAGGCGGGGCAGCGCGTCGGCGGCCACCGCCCGGTCGGAGCGGTCCAGCGGGCTACGGGCGTGGAGCCGGACCACCAGCACGGTGCCGGCCAGCGTGGCGACGGCCGCGACCAGCGCGACGAGCGCGACGACCGCCCATCGTGGCCGGTCCGGGCCGGTGGGGGCGCGGCGTTCCGGGGGAGGTGTTCGGTCCACTCCGGCACCGTAATCCCGTCCCGCCACCGGGGGTTCTTCACAAACCCACAATCTCCCGGTTACATTGTCCAGGATCCATGGGAGCGCTCCCGGCCGGTCCTGGTCCCCGACCATGAGCCAGTCGAACGGACCTCCGTCGCCCGAACGGATGACGGGCGGCGGCCGGCCGGGAGCACCCCCACCCGCCACCGCCACCCGGTCGTGCCACGGAAAAGGGGCGGATGCGCCCACATCCGCCCCAGGTGTCCTCCGCTGCGCGTCGCCGCGTGCGGCTCCACGGACAGGAGCAAGTCTAGTGCGCCCAACCTTCGGGCCGGCCTGGCTGAAAGGCCGAGGTGAACGGCCCCTCGGCCGGTGGCGGTCCCGCCACCGGCACGACCCGCCGGCCACCGTCCCCGCCCGCGGCACCCTGCCGCGACCGACCGCCGGGGTCGCCGTCGCCACGGCGGCCGCCGTGGCCGTGGCGGCCGCCCTCGTCGTCACGGCGACCAACCCGGCACCGGCCACCGCCGCCCCGGCCTACAACTACGCCGAGGCCCTGCAGAAGTCCCTGCTGTTCTACGAGGCCCAGCAGTCCGGCCCGCTGCCGGACTGGAACCGGGTCTCCTGGCGCGGCGACTCGGCGCTCACCGACGGCGCCGACGCCGGACTCGACCTCACCGGCGGCTGGTACGACGCCGGCGACCACGTCAAGTTCGGCTTCCCGATGGCGTTCAGCGCCACCATGCTCGCCTGGGGCGCGGTGGAGTACCGCGCCGGCTACGTCGCCTCCGGCCAGCTCCCGCACCTGCTCAACAACCTGCGCTTCGTCAACGACTACTTCATCAAGGCGCACCCCGCCCCGAACGTGCTCTACGGGCAGGTCGGCAAGGGCGACGACGACCACAAGTGGTGGGGACCGGCCGAGGTGATGCCGATGGCCCGCCCGGCGTACAAGATCGACGCGAGCTGCGGCGGCGCCGAACTGGCCGCCGAGACCGCCGCCGCGATGGCGGCCAGCTCCATGGTCTTCCGGCCCACCGACGCCGCGTACGCCAACACCCTGGTCGGCCACGCCCGCCAGCTCTACACCTTCGCCGACACGGTCCGGAAGTCCTACCACGAGTGCATCACCGACGCGACGAGCTTCTACCGGTCGTGGAGCGGTTACCAGGACGAACTCGTCTGGGGCGCGATCTGGCTGCACCGGGCCACCGGTGAGGCCGCCTACCTGACCAGGGCCGAGACCGAGTACGACCGCCTCGGCACCGAGCCGCAGACCAGCACCCGCTCCTACAAGTGGACGCTGGCCTGGGACAACAAGCAGTTCGGGGCGTACGTCCTGCTGGCCAACCTGACCGGCCGGCAGAAGTACGTCGACGACGCCAACCGCTGGCTCGACTACTGGACCGTCGGTGTGAACGGCGAGAAGGTCCGCACCTCGCCCGGCGGCATGGCCGTCCTGGACACCTGGGGCGCCCTGCGCTACGCCGCCAACACCGCGTTCGCGGCGCTGGTCTACAGCGACAAGACCACCGACGCGACCCGCAAGACCCGCTACCACGACTTCGCCGTCCGGCAGATCAACTACGCGCTCGGCGCCAACCCGCGCAACTCCAGCTACGTGATCGGCTTCGGCGCCAACCCGCCGAAGAACCCGCACCACCGCACCGCCCACGGCTCCTGGTGGGACAGCCAGACGGTGCCGGTCGAGACCCGGCACGTCCTCTACGGGGCACTGGTCGGCGGGCCGTCCTCGCCCGACGACGCCTACCGCGACGACCGCGGCGACTACGTCATGAACGAGGTCGCCACCGACTACAACGCCGGCTTCACGTCCGCACTGGCCCGGCTGACGTCCCAGTACGGCGGCACCCCGCTGCCGAACTTCCCGCAACCGGAGAGCCCGGACATCGACGAGACCACCGTCGAGACCACGGTCATGCAGGCCGAGCCGCGGGCGACCGGGATCAAGGCGATCGTCTACAACAAGTCGGCGTACCCGGCCCGCGCTCTGAAGACCTCGAAGTTCCGCTACTACTTCCGGCCCGACGGCACCGGACCGGTCACCGTCACGCCCGGCTACACCCAGGGCTGCCCGTCCCCGACCACCGCCCGCCAGTTCAGCGGCGACGTCTGGTACGTCGAGATCGACTGCACCGGTTACACCATCGCGCCGGCCGGCCAGTCGGCGCACCGGATGGAGGTCCAGTTCAAGATCGGCGTACCGGAGGGTGGCACCTGGAACCCGGCCAACGACCCGTCGTACCAGCCGGCGGCCGGGCCGAACCGCAGGGTGACCCTCTACGAGGCCGGTACCCGGATCTGGGGCGACGAACCCGGCACCACCCCGCCGCCCACCACGCCGCCCCCGACGACCCCGCCACCCACGACTCCGCCGCCCACGACTCCGCCCCCGACGACCCCGCCACCCACGACCCCGCCACCCACGACCCCGCCACCCACCACGCCGCCGCCGGCCGGCTCGTGCGACGTCAGCTACGGCACCAACGACTGGAACAGCGGGTTCACCGGCACCGTCACCGTGCGCAACACCGGCGGTACGACGATCAGCGGCTGGACGCTGCGGTGGACGTTCCCGACCGCGGCGCAGCGGGTCACCCAGTCCTGGTCGGCGACGGTGACCCAGTCCGGCGCGCAGGTGACCGCCACCAACGTGGGCTGGAACGGCACCCTCGCCCCGGGCGGCTCGACCTCCTTCGGCTTCAACGCCGAGCACGGCGGCAGCAACCCGAAGCCGTCCGCCTTCACCCTCAACGGCACCGCCTGCACGGTGTCCTGATCGCGCGCCGGCTCCGGGCGGCCGTTCCCACCCACCCGGAGCCGGCCCGGCGGACACCGTGCCACCCGCCCCGCCCGCCGCGCCGCCCAACGGGGCGGCGGGCGGGGCACCCCGGGGGCGCGCCGCGCTGCCCGTCCGCCCGTCCGCCCGGCATCGAGCGTCGATCAAGGACAAGTCGTCCGACGAAGCGGGGCAAGGCGGGCACGCTTTCCCCTTGATCGCGCCAGCGTCACCCCGGTCGCCACTCCGGCGACACGCGCGATTCAGTCCCTGATCACGCGGATCATGAGGGGCGCGCGCGGACTACGAGGGTGGGGTGCGGCGGCCGTGCTCGACGCAGACGGCCGACCAGCCGGCCGGGAGGATCTGGACCTTCATCCGCCGGCGGCACGCCGGGCAGTAACGCGGCGGTTCCAGTTCGCGGGCCGCCACGCACGCCGCGTGGTCGCCCTCGCCCGCCACCTCGCCGCAGCGGTCGCACCAGGTCGCCACCGTCGTCGTCACAGCGTCTGGGAGAGCGCCTTGACCGGCATCTTCAGGTCGTCGAGCAACGCCAGGTCGGCGGTCGCCGGCCGGCCCAGCGTCGTCAGATAGTTGCCGACGATCACCGCGTTGATGCCGCCCAGCAGGCCGTCCCGCGTACCCAGGTCACCGAGGGTGATCTCTCGGCCGCCGGCGTACCGCAGGATCGTGCGCGGCATCGCCAGCCGGAACGCGGCGATCGCGCGCAGCGCGTCGCGGGCCTCGACCACCGGCCGGTCACCCAGCGGAGTGCCGGGACGCGGGTTGAGGAAGTTCAGCGGCACCTCGTGCGGGTCGAGTTCGGCCAGCTGCGCCGCGAACTCGGCCCGCTGCTCGACCGACTCGCCGAGCCCCAGGATGCCGCCGCAGCACACCTCCATGCCGGAGGCGCGCACCATGGTCAAGGTCTCCCACCGCTCCTCCCAGGAGTGGGTGGTGACGACGTTGGGGAAGTACGACCGGCAGGTCTCCAGGTTGTGGTTGTAGCGGTGCACACCCATCTCGACCAGCTCGTCGACCTGGTCCTTGGTGAGCATCCCCAGCGACGCCGCGACCTGGATGTCGACCGCCTCGCGGATCGCCGCGACCCCCTCGCGCATCTGCTTCATCAGCCGCGCGTCCGGGCCGCGTACGGCCGCCACGATGCAGAACTCGGTCGCCCCCGTCGCCGCCGTCTGCCGTGCCGCCTCCACCAGCGACGGGATGTCCAGCCACACCGAGCGCACCGGCGACGCGAACAGCCCGGACTGGGAGCAGAAGTGGCAGTCCTCGGGGCAGCCGCCGGTCTTCAGCGACACGATCCCCTCGACCTCGACCTCCGGACCGCACCAGCGCATCCGTACGTCGTGTGCCAGTTGCAGGGTCGCCGACAGGTGCTCGTCGGGCAGCCGCAGGATTTCGAGGATGCCGGCCTCGTCGAGGCCTACACCGCCGTCGAGCACCTGGGTGCGGGCGCGGTCGAGGATCTCTGGCATGGTCGTACCCTACAAGGCGTCCTTCTGCCCGGACACCACGTGGGGAGTGATCAGTGAGCGGCTGGCTGGCGGCGCTCGACCGCCGCGCCGAGCTGCGCGCCAAGGCCGGACTGACCCGCCGGCTGCGCCCGCGCTCCGGCACCGACTCCGTGGTCGACCTCGCCGGAAACGACTACCTCGGATTCGCCCGCCACCCGACCGTCACCGCCGCCGCCGGCGCCGCCCTGACCGGGTACGGCCTCGGCGCGACCGGCTCCCGGCTGGTCCGCGGCTCCACCGACCTGCACGCCATCCTCGAGGCGACGCTCGCCGACTGGCTCGGCACCGGGGCCGCCCTGGTCTACTCGTCGGGCTACCTGGCCAACCTCGGCGCGATCCGGGCCCTGGTCCGCCCGCGCACCCTGCTCGTCTGCGACGCCCACAACCACGCCTCGCTGATCGACGGTGCCCGCCTGTCCGGCGCGCAGACCGTGGTGACCCCGCACGCCGACCCGGCCGCCGTCGACGCCGCGCTGGCCGCCGCACCCGGCCGGCCCGCCGTCGTCGTCACCGAGTCGGTCTTCTCCGTCGACGGCGACCTGGCCCCGCTGCGCGACCTGTACGCGGTGACCAGCCGGCACGAGGCGCTGCTGCTCGTCGACGACGCCCACGCCCTCGGCGTCACCGGACCGGCCGGCGCCGGGGCCGTCGCCGCCGCCGGACTCGCCGGCCGGCCCGACGTCGTGATCACGGCCACCCTGTCGAAGGCGCTCGGCGGTGCCGGCGGTGTGGTCGCCGGCCCGCAACCGCTGATCCGGCACCTGGTCGACACCGGCCGCACCTTCGTCTACGACACCGCGCTGCCGCCCGCGGTCGCCGCCGGGGTGCTCGCCGCCGCCCGGCTGGCCCGGGCCGGCGACGGCCTGCGCGCCGAACTCGCCGACCGGGCCGCCACCGCCGTACGCCGGCTGCGGGCCGCCGGCCTGGTCGTCTCCGACCCCGCCGGCGGCGTCCTCTCGATCACCGCACCCGGCCCGGAGGCGGCGGTCGCCTGGGCCGCCGCCTGCCTCGACCGCGACGTCGCGGTCGGCTGCTTCCGTCCACCATCCACACCGGACACCCGGTCGCGGCTGCGGCTGACCGTCAACGCGGGCGTGCCCCGCGCCGACTTCGACCGGGCCCTCGACATCGTCGTGGAGTGCGCACCGTGAGCGAACGTAGTGAGCGAGCCGTTTGGTTCAGCGGTTTTCGCGGCGGTGCCGAGCGGAGGGAGGTGGCGCTGTGAGTGAACGTAGTGAGCGAGCCGTTTGGTGCAGGGGTTTTCGCGGCGGTGCCGAGCGGAGGGAGGTGGCGCTGTGAGTGAACGTAGTGAGCGAGCCGTTTGGTGCAGGGGTTTTCACGGCGGTGCCGAGCGGAGCGAGGTGACGCCGTGACCGAAGGTAGTGAGAGCGAGCTCGGCTGGCGGGGGCCGGTCCTGGTCACCGGCACCGACACCGACGTCGGCAAGACGGTCGTCACCGCGGCGATCGCCGCCTGCGCCCGCGCCGCGGGCCTCTCCGTTGCCATGGTCAAGCCCGGCCAGACCGGTACGGCCACCGGCGCACCGGCCGACGAGGACACCGTCGCCCGGCTCGGCGCCCCGACGACGACCCGTACCCTGGCGAACTATCCCGACCCGCTGGCCCCGCTGGCCGCCGCCCGGGTCGCCTCGCTCGAACCGCTGGAGCTGTACACGGCCGTCGACGCCGTACGCGATATCGCCAAGGAGCACGACCTGGTGCTCGTCGAGGGGGCCGGCGGCCTGCTCGTACCGATGGGTCTGCGCCCGTCGGGCGAGGCGTGGACGGTCGCCGACCTGGCGGTGTCGCTCGGCGCGCCCGCGGTCGTGGTGACCCGGGCCGGTCTGGGCACGCTCAACCACACCGCGCTGACCCTGGAGGCGCTGGAGCGGCGCGGCATCCCGGCCGGCGTGGTGGTCGGCGCCTGGCCGGCCGAGCCGCAGCTCGTGCACTGGGCGAACTTCACCGAACTGGTCCCGCACCTGCTCGGGGCGCTGCCGGACGGTGCCGGGACGATGGACCCGGGCGTGTTCCAGCGGTCGGCGCCCGGCTGGCTCACCCCGGCCCTTTACGGCGTGCTCGACGACTGGCGCACCTGGGCCGACGAACAGTAGGTCAGGCGGCCCGGGCGGCGGCCGCGGTACGGCGGACCACGAAGCTGTCCGGCATCCGGAACGACAGGTTGTCCGGGCACCAGGGCGCCCGTACGACGGTCACGTCGCGTAGCAGGCCGCTGGCCTCGGCGACGACCACCGCCGCCTCCATCCGGGCCAGTTGCGCGCCGACGCACCGGTGCGCGCCCGCCCCGAACGCCAGGTGCCGGCGGGAGCCCCGCTGCCCGGGCCGGAACGTGTCCGGTTCGGCGACCACGGCCGAGTCCCGGCCGGCGCGGGCCAGCCACAGCACGACGCTCGTACCGGCCGGCACCGCGACCCCGCCGAGGGTCGTGTCCCGGGCGGCGACCCGGCGCCAGGTGACGATCGGCGGGTCGAGGCGCAGTCCCTCCTCGACGACGGCCGCGACGTCGACGGTGCCGTCGCGCAGGCCGTCGAGGACGGCCGGTTCGCCGGCCAGCCGGTGCAGCAGCAGGGTCAGGAACTGCGACGTCGTCTCCTGACCGGCGACCAGCAGGAAGAACAGCGCCCCGACGACCACGTCCGGCGGGTGGCCGGCGGCCCGCAGGTCGGCGGCGAGCCCGCCGCCGGTCGCCGCGAACTCCCGCAGCACGGCGTGGAACCGGCCCACCGTCGACGCCAGCGCGAGCTGCCGGTCCGGGTCGACCGGCGCCCAGAAGAGTTCCAGCGCGCAGCGGGCGAATTCCTTGACCGCGGCGACCTCGGTTCCGTCACCATTCGCGTCGCCGCCGGCCGGCAGGTCGACGAGCCGGGCGAGCACCAGCAACGGCAGGTCGGCGGCGAGACCGGCGTACAGGTCGACGGGGTCGCCCCGGTCGAGCGCGGTCGCGAGCCGGCCGACCCGGCCGCGTACGACGGCGGTCAGCCACGCCCGCTGGGCGTCGACCCGGGTCGGGTGCAGCGCGTCGGCGACGATCGCCCGGATCGCCGGATGGCTGGGGCCGCCGTTGTTTGCCAGCGTCGGCGGCAGCCGGAACCGGTGCCGGGCCAGCACCCGCAGCGCCGCCACCGGCACCGGCGTGACCGCGTCCAGGGCGTTGTCGGGGCGGAACGTGCCGGGGTCGGCGAGAACCTGCCGGACCAGCGCGTGCCGGGTCACCACGAGATGCGTCACGCCGGCGTGGTCGGCGACCGTCGTGACGTCGGCACCGGTCCCCGGGGGCGCCTCCCAACTGCGGAACAGCACGTCGGACAGGCTAGCCGGCCGGTCTGCCGCCGCCCGCCGGGCCGGGCAGTTCCCAGATCGTCGTGTGCTTGACCCGTACGCTCTCCAGCGCCGGCGGCACCGGCACGTCGTACGCGGCCAGCGGCCGCAGCAGCCGGCGGGGCAGGAACGCCCGGTCCGGGTCACCGACCAGCACCCGCGCCCCGACCTTCACCGCCCGGCGCAGGAAGCCGAACATCCGGTCCGCCATCGCCTGGCTGTAGAACGCGTCGCCGACCAGCACCACCTCGGCGTCCCCGGCGTCGCCGTCGAGCAGGTCGGCGGTCTCGGCGGCGACGGTCACGCCGTTGGCCGCCGCGTTGAGCGTCGCCGCCGCCCCGGCGAACGGGTCGACGTCGACCGACCGTACGTGGGCCGCCCCGGCCCGGGCCGCGACCACCGCGACCAGGCCGGACCCGGAGGCCAGGTCCAGCACCCGCCGGCCCGCCACCACCTCGGGATGGTCGAGTACGTAGCGGGCCAGCGCCTGCCCGCCGGCCCAGGCGAACGCCCAGAACGGCGGCGGCTGCGCGCTGCGGAACTCGCCCTCGGTCAGCTCCCACAACCCGATCGGCTCGTCGGCCTGGTGCAGGCTGATCTCGGGTACGAACGGCACGGGGGCCAGCCGGGCGTAGGCGCGGACGAACGCCGCCGGGTTGTCGGACACGCGGCGATTCTGCCCGACCGCCGACGACGCCGTGGGGCGGAGGGCCGAACGGGCGGCTCCCGCCGACCGACGAAGCTCGATACGCTGTCGCAAACCCGTGGGGCAAGGGCTTTCCCGGCCCGCCCACCCGAGCGGAGGCACGATGACCGACCACCCCGACCCGGTACGCCTTCAGGTGCGCGGCAGCACCGTCGCCGACTACGTCCTCGCCCCGGACATCGACCCGCGCTGGTCGCCCCGGCCGCACCTGCACCCGGTCCGTACCCTCGCCGGCGTCCCGGTCACCGACACGCTGCCCGAGGACCACCGCTGGCACCTCGGGGTCAGCGTCGCCATGCAGGACGTCTCCGGCACCAACCTGTGGGGCGGGCGCACCTACGTCCGCGACGCCGGCTACACCTGGCTCGACGACCACGGCCGGATCGTCCACGACACCTGGCACGAGCGCCGCCCCGACGGGTTCGCGCAGCGGCTGCGCTGGCTCGACCCGGCCGGCGACACCCTTCTCGTCGAGGAACGCACCGTCGCCGTCAGCGAGATCGGCCACGCCGGCACGTACGCCCTCGACATCGCCTACACGCTGACCGCCCCCGCCGGCCGGGACATCTCGCTGGGCAGCCCGGCCACCAACGGCCGCCCCGGCGGCGCCGGCTACGGCGGCTTCTTCTGGCGGATCGCCCCCGGCACCCCGCAGACCTTCACCGCCGGCGCCGACGGGGAGGAGACCGTCAACGGCAGCACCGAACCGTGGCTCGCGCTCACCGGGCGGGGGGCCGACGGTGCGCCGTACAGCCTGGTCTTCGCCGGGCTCGGCGACGGCGACCACTGGTTCGTGCGGACCGGGATCTACCCGGGGGTGTGTGTCGCGCTGGCCTTCGAGAGCACGCTGCCGGTCCCGGCCGGCGGCGCGGTCAGCCGCCACCACCGGATCCTGGTCGCCGACGGCACCCTGACCCGTGACCAGGTGCACGACCTCCCCCTGACCCCGTCGTCACGCTGATCGCCACGTCGCCCGGCGCGTCGATCGGGCGCGCCGGGCGGCGCGTCGGTCGAGCGCGTCGGGCGCGCCGGGTGCGCGCCGATCAAGGAGAAGGCGTGCCCGGTTCGTTCGGGTTGTCGCTTTAGTTCTCCTTGATCAGCGCGAGCGCCGGCGGGGCCGGGGGCGGGCAGCGGGCGGGTTAGTGTCGCGGGGTGATCTACAAGCTGCTCGCCGCCGCCGAATGGGCCGAGGCCCGCGCGCGGGGGAGTTACCCGGGGTCGGCGGTGGACCGGCGGGACGGGTACGTCCACCTCTCCGGCCGGGACCAGGTCGTCGAGACGGCCGCCCGGCACTTCGCCGGCCAGCGTGGGCTCGTCCTGCTGACCGTCGATCCCGGGCGGCTCGGTGCCGACCTGCGCTGGGAGCCGTCCCGCGGCGGGGCGCTCTTCCCGCACCTGTACGCGCCGCTGCCGGTCGACGCGGTGGTACGGGCCGAGGATGTACCCGGGGACGTGCCGGTGCCGGACGCGGTGGCCGCGCTGATGGGCTGAGCCGCCGTCAGGCGGCCAAATTGGCCGAGCCTGCCGTCAGGCGGCCTAATTGGCTGAGCCGTCGTCAGGCTGGGCCTGGTTGGCTGAGCCTGCCGTCTCAGGCGGCCTGGGGCGGCTGAGACACCGCCAGGCGGGCCTGAAGCCGGCTGAGGCGCTTTCGGGGCTTACCGGCCGGCGGCCCGGCTCAGGCGAGCTGGCCCGGGTCGATGCCCAGCTCGCGGGCGGCCGACAGCCGCACCCATTCGGTGACCTGCCGCCGGGCGACCACCCGCTCGTGCACGGTGACCTGCACGGCCAGGCCGTCGACCAGCGCGATGATCCGCCATGCCGCGCCGCCGGGGTCGGGGCAGGTGAAGGTCCCGTCGGCCGCTCCGGCCGCGATCACCTCGGTCAGCGCTTCCTTCCAGCGCAGGTCGAGCCGGCGGGACACCTTTTCCAACTCGGGGCTGCGCAGGGCCTCGGCCCAGCCGTCGATCCACAGCGTCCAGCTCTTGGACCGGCCGCCGGACGGTGTGTAGAACCGCAGCAGCTTCTTCAGCTTCTCGAGCGGGCCGGTGCCGGAGCGCAGCAGCGCGTCGACCCGGGCCAGGTCCTGCTCGGCCGCGTACGCGAACGCCTGGGAGAGCAGCCGCTCCTTGGTCGCGAAGTGGTAGAAGACCAGCGCCTGGCTGACGCCGGCCGCCTTGGCGACGTCGGCGGTCCGGGTGTTGGCCAGGCCGCGTTCGGCGATCACATCGCAGGCGACGCTTAGCAGCGATTCGAGGCGTAACTCCGCCGAACGTCTCGTCACGCGGTCACGTTAATCCATGGATGTCACCATGTTGTGTCACATCATCTTCACTTGGTTGAGGGAACAGTAAGCCGGAGCCCGCCCGCGCCGGATTTTTTCCTTCCATCTCTCAACCCAGGTTCCTAGGATGCCTGCGGGGTGTGCTCGGCCCGACTGAAACGCCGAGCCCGTGACCTGTGGTTTTGTGGATCACGGAGGCGGCGGCGCGCCAAGGGGGACCCGAGTTGGCACTTGCCGGCAGGCTCGGCTAAAGTTCTCATCCGTCACCAGGAAACAGCGGAGACAAGCAAGACCGGAAGTCAGCAAGACCTGCAGTACGCGGACGTAGCGCAGCTGGTAGCGCATCACCTTGCCAAGGTGAGGGTCGCGGGTTCGAATCCCGTCGTCCGCTCGGAGATATGCCGCCACAGTCGGGGGCTACCTCGGTGGAGTGGCCGAGAGGCGAGGCAACGGCCTGCAAAGCCGTGTACACGGGTTCAAATCCCGTCTCCACCTCGGCAAGAGCGAGGGCGATTGGCGCAGTGGGAGCGCGCTTCCTTGACACGGAAGAGGTCACTGGTTCAAACCCAGTATCGCCCACCATGTATTTAGCTAGGCAAAAGGCCGGTCAAGATATCTCTTGACCGGCCTTTTGCTGATCTCCGGCGATACCACCCGTTGTCGGGATTCGCCCCGTCGTCGACGCTGTGTTTGGCACCCGCCTGCATGGCGTCGCACGTCTGGTGGCGCCGAGGCCCTGGCGGCATCGGCGTCGGTGGCAGCTACCGCGTCTGTGAACCTGAGTCGGTCACCGTTGACGACGCCTAAATGGGCATTTAGGCTTTCGAACATGCGTTCAATGCCTTCGAGGGTCGACCCTGGGGACCTTTCCACCCGGGCCCGGTTGCGTGACGCGGCGATCCTGCGGTTCGCGCGGGAGGGGTTCGGGGCCAGCCTGCGGTCGATCGCTGGTGACGCCGGCTTCAGTGCCGGCCTGGTGGTTCACCTGTTCGGGTCGAAGGAGGGGCTGCGGGCGGAGTGTGACGAGTACGTCTTCACCGTTGTGCGTGACACGAAGCGGGGTGTGGTCGCCGACTCGGCGGGCCCGGCCAGTTTCCTGGTGCAGATGGCGAAGATCGAGGAGTACGCGCCGCTGGTCGGCTATGTCGTGCGTAGCCTCCAGGCGGGTGGTGACCGCGCTCGTGCGTTCGTGGAGCACATGGTGGCCGACGCGGCCGGGTATGTTGCCGAGGGCGTCGCGGCGGGCACGATCGTGCCGAGCCGGGACGAGCAGGCGCGGGCCCGTTACCTGCTGGGCGCGTCGTTGGGGCCGTTGCTGCTGGAGTTGTCGTTGAACCCGCCGGTGGATCCGGCGGATCTCGGCGGGTTTCTCACCTCGTACTTCGACCGGGTCGCGTTGCCGGCGTTGGAGTTGTTCACCGAGGGGTTCCTGACCGACCGCCGGATGCTCGACACGTACCTGCTCTACATCGGCGATCCGCCGGGGGACACCGAGGGCCGTCCGGCCCGAACCCCGGCCGCTTCGACCGATCAGGAGAGCGATCATGCCGACCTCCACCCCACCCGCGATCGAGATCCACGACCTACGTAAGACCTACGGCCATGTCACCGCGCTCGACGGGCTCGACCTGCTGGTCGCGCCGGGCGAGGTGCACGGTCTGCTCGGCCCGAACGGCGCCGGCAAGTCCACCACCATCCGGGTCCTGCTGGGCCTGCTTCGTGCCGACGCCGGCCGGGTCGCCCTGCTCGGTGGAGACCCGTGGCGCGACGCGGTCGCGTTGCACCGCCGTCTCGCCTATGTACCTGGCGATGTGGAACTGTGGCCGAACCTGACCGGTGGTGAGGCGATCGACCTGTTCGTCCGGCTGCGCGGCGGTGTCGACCGGGCCCGCCGCGACGAGTTGTGCCAGCGGTTCGACCTCGATCCGACCAAGAAGGGCCGCACCTACTCCAAGGGCAACCGGCAGAAGGTGGCCCTCATCGCCGCCCTGGCCAGTGACGTCGAACTGCTGCTGCTCGACGAGCCGACCGCTGGTCTTGATCCGCTCATGGAGGCGGTCTTCCAGACGTGTATCCGGGAGGCGAAGGCGGCCGGTCGGACGGTGCTGCTGTCCAGTCACATCCTGGCCCAGGTCGAGGTGCTCGCCGACCGGATCTCGATCGTCCGGCACGGCCGGGTCGTCGAGTCCGGCAGCCTCGCCGATTTGCGGCACCTGACTCGTACGTCGATCGTCGCCACCGTCGACCGGCCGGTCGACGGACTGTCCGCCCTGCCCGGCGTCCACGATCTACGTGTCGAGGGCGGCCAGGTGCGGTTCGACGTCGACGGCGGCCACCTCGCGCAGGTCGTACCCGTCCTCGGTGGGCTCGGGGTCCGCGCCCTGACCGCCCATCCGCCGACGCTGGAGCAGTTGCTGTTGCGACACTACGGCGACGAACTGCGCCGCGACGGGGTGACCCTCGACGACAACGGCGCGGTGACGCGATGACCGCCGCGACCCTGGACCGCCTCGGGCTGGCGGGCACCGGTCAGATCAGCGGGACGCTGTCCGGAACCGGTACCCTGCTGCGGTTGATGCTGCGCCGCGACCGGATCCGGCTTCCCGGCTGGACGATCGGCCTGGCCCTGCTGATGGGCTACTTCAGCACCGCCCTGCGGACCGTGTTCGCCACGCCCGAGGATCTTGCCGGCATCGCGACGTTCGCCGCGAGCCCGATGGGGGCGTTGCTCGGCGGCCCCGGGTACGGCTACGACGACCTGACCATGGAGCGTTTCCTCGTCGGCCAGTACGGCCTGTACGTCATCGTCGGTGCCGGGCTGATGAGCCTGCTCACCGTCGTGCGACACACCCGGGCCGAGGAGCGGTCGGGCCGGGCGGAACTGGTACGGGCCAATGTCGTCGGCCGGCATGCCCAGCTCACCGCCGCACTGCTGCTGACGGTGCTGATGAACCTGCTGGTCGCGGTCTTCGTCACCGCGGTGATGGCCGCGTCCGGCGTCGCCGGGGCGCTGCTGTTCGGCGCTTCGGTCGGTGCCACCGGCCTGGTCTTCGCCGGCGTCGCGGCGGTCACCGTGCAGCTTTCGGAGTATCCGCGTGCGGCGTCGTCGCTGGCCGGCACCGTGCTCGGTGCCGCGTTCGTGCTCCGTGGCCTGGGTGACATGGCGCAGGCCCACGGCAGTTGGCTGTCCTGGCTGTCGCCGATCGGCTGGTCGCAGCAGACCGCGCCGTACACGCTGGACCGGTGGTGGCCGCTGCTGCTGTCGCTGCTGGCGGCCGGCGCCACCGCAGCGGCCGGCTATGCCCTGTCGGCCCGGCGGGACCTGACGGCCGGGCTCATCGCGCCCCGGCGCGGTTCAGCGACCGCGCCGGGCTGGCTGGCCGGCCCGACCGCGCTCGCGTTCCGGCTGCAGCGCGCCGGCCTGGTCGGGTGGACCGTCGCGCTGTCCTGCGGTGCGGCGCTGTACGGGGCGTTCACCCAGCCGCTGCTCGACGGGTTCTCCGACGCGCCCGCCGACCTGCTGGCCGTCATGGGCGGCGAACAGGATCTGCGTGCTGGCTTCCTCGGCCTGATCGGGCTGATGATGGCACTGGTGGTGGCCGTCTTCGCGGTCCTGGCGGTGCAGGCGCTGCGGAACGAGGAGACCGAGGGGCGTACCGAACCGGTCCTGGCCACCGCGGTCAGCCGGGTCGGCTGGGCGGGTGGTTATCTGGCTGTCACCGCGCTCGGGGTGTTGTGGCTGCTGCTGGTGTCCGGTCTGGCGTCCGGGATCGGCGCGGCCGCGAGCACCGGCGACGGGGCGCTGGTCGGTGAGATGGTCCTCGGGACCGTCGCTCACACCCCGGCGGTCTGGCTGGTTCTGGCCGTCGCGGTGCTGCTGTACGGGGTCGTGCCACGGGCGCTGCCCGCCGTCTGGCTGGTCGTCGGGTACGGCGTGGTGGTCGGCTTCTTCGCCCCGCTGCTCGACATTCCCGACCTGGCGGTGGCCGTGTCGCCGTTCGAGCACGTCGGCGAGTACCCGCTGGAGCCGATTGCGCCGGTCGCGGTGCTGCTGCTGACCGGGTTGGCGGCGGCGGTCGGCGCGGCCGCACTCGCCGGCTTCCGCCAGCGGGACATCGTCGCCACCTGACCAGGAAACCCGTCAGCGGTCGAGCTGCAACCGGCTCCAGGCGGCGACGGTCAGCGCGGCGAAGCCGACCGGTACGACGGCGACCAGCGCGAGTTGCGCCGGGGCGACGGTGCCGGGCTGCAACGCCCACAGCGCGGGCGCGGCGACCGGTAGCCACGCCCCGGCACCGGCGACGACGGCGACCTGGGCGACGACGATCAGGCAGATCGTGGTCGCGATACCGGGCAGCGGCCCCCTGCCGAGGGTCGCTGCCCAGCCGGCCGGGGCCGCGACGAGCGCCGAAAGGACGGTCAGCACGAACTGCCGGCCCAAGGCGGCGACGACATCACTGTTCCAGCCACCGAGCCCGAGAAGCGTTCCGGCGACCGCGAC
The DNA here is from genome assembly GCF_040655695.1 of Polymorphospora sp. NPDC050346. Lineage (NCBI taxonomy): Bacteria > Bacillati > Actinomycetota > Actinomycetes > Micromonosporales > Micromonosporaceae > Polymorphospora > Polymorphospora sp. NPDC050346. Next base: position 107,218 of record NZ_JBFAKM010000008.1, read on the forward strand.
CACGACGGTCAGGACGACGGCGACCAGGACGGCCCACAGCAGGTGGGACAGCAGCTTGGACACGACGAGGACCCGCCGGGACACGGGCAACGCGAACAGGCCGGTGATCGTACCGTCGGCGAACTCGCGGCCGACCAGCCAGCTCAGGGCGACCCCGAAGCCGAGCAGGCCACCGGCGGCGGTGATCTGGGCGACCACCCCGGTCAACAGGTCCCAGCCGCCGGCGGCGGCGTGCGGGCCGAGCTGGGCGATGACCTGTTCGTTGCCGGCGGCCGCCGCCGCGGTGAGGGCCGTCGACAGGACGGCGATGCCGGCGACGATCAGGACGGTGGTCGCCCGCATCACCCGAGACGCCACCAGTTTGCGCAGTTCGACGTGCAGGGCGGCGGTCAGGGCGGGGGTCATCGGGGGTGTTCCCGTTCGTCGTCGTAGACCAGGGTGAAGAACGCCCGTTCGAGGTCGGTGGCGTCGGGGTCGAGGGTGCCGATGATCCGGCCGCGGTTGACGACCGAGATCCGGTGCGCGATCCGGGCGACCTCGTCGAGGTGGTGGCTGGAGACCAGGATGCCGGCGCCCGCCTCGGCCCGCCGGGACAACGCGTCGCGGAGCACGATCACTCCGGCCGGGTCGAGGGCGTTGGTGGGTTCGTCGACCACGATCAGGTCGGGGTGGTGCTGGATCACGGCGGCCAGGCCGAGTCGTTGCCGGTTGCCCTGCGACAGCCGGCGGGCTGTGATCCGGGCGTAGCGGCCGAGGTCGAGTTCGGCGAGGGCCCGCTCGGCCAGTCCGGTTGCCTCGGCCGCCGGGACGCGGCGCAGCCGGGCGGCCAGCACCAGGTTGGTCCGTACGTCGAGTTCGGGGTAGGCGAGCGGGTGCTCGACCAGGTGCCCGACCCGGCCCCAGTCGGCGGCGGTGAGGTCGGCCAGGTGCCGGCCGTTGATCCGGCAGGTGCCGGCGGTGGGACGCAGCATGCCGAGGACCAGCCGCATCAGGGTCGTCTTGCCGGCACCGTTGAGACCGACCAGGGCGTGGATCTCGCCGGGGTGCACGGTCAGGTCGATGCCGAAGACGCCTGCGCCGGCCCCGAAGTCCCGGACCAGGCCGTGCACCGCGAGCCGTTCAGCCATGCCGGCCCGCCTCGACGGTGTCCAGCGCGGTGGTGACGGCGTCGGCGAGAGTGGTGCCGTCCTGGGTCGTCGCCCACTCCAGCAGCGCGCAGGTCAGGGCCGCGAGCACACTGGCCGCGGCGACCCGGGCCGGCAGCGGCGCGACACCGTCGGCGATCAGCGCGTCGGCGATGGCGGCCTCGGTCGCCGCGTTGGTGCGGACCATGCCGGCCCGCAGCACCGGGCTGGCCGCCACAACCCGGATCCGGCGCCGGGTCGTCAGGTCCGCCGGTTCGTCCAGCCCCGTGAACGCGGTCCGCAGGCCGCGGGTCACCTGGAGCAGCGGCGGCAGGGTGGCCGGCTGGGCGGCGACCGCCTCGGCGATCACCGGGTCGTACGGGTCGTCGAGGACCACCATCTCCTTGCTGGTGAAGTGGCGGAAGAACGTCATCTCCGACACCCGCGCCCGCGCGGCGATCTGGGCAACCGTCGTCTCGTCGAACCCCTGCGCCTCGAACAGGTCCAACGCGTTGGCGACCAGACGGTCGCGGGTGCGTGCCCGCTTTCCTGGTGGCTCCGACATCATGGCAAGAATGTTAGTCACTAACATTCTGCTGGTCCAGGGGGCCTCGACATGCCGGCGCGAGCCCCGCCGGCTAGAGTGATCTCCGGTGTGCCGGGAAGCCTGGTCGGCGATGCATGATCACGTCGACTCCCGGAGCATCCATGACACGCCCCTCCCCGCGCGGGTTCCGCCTGTTCAGCCGCGGATCGTGGCCCGAGGCCAGCCGTATCGCCGACATCCTGCGCCAGGAGACCGTCGGCGGCGCGCTACTGCTCGCCGGCGCGGTCGTCGCCCTCGTCTGGGCCAACTCACCCTGGTCCGGCGCATACGAGTCGGTGCGCTCGTACACGATCGGGCCGGCCGCGATCCACCTGGACCTGTCGCTGGCCACCTGGGCCGCCGACGGCCTACTGGCGATCTTCTTCTTCGTCGCTGGGCTGGAGCTCAAACGCGAGTTCGTCGCCGGCGACCTGCGCGATCCGCTGCGCGCCGCAGTCCCGATCATGGCCGCGGTCGGGGGCGTCGTCGTACCCGCGCTGCTGTTCGTGCTGATCAACCTGGGCACCGGCGGCGATGCCCTCAAGGGCTGGGCGATCCCCACCGCCACCGACATCGCCTTCGCGCTGGCCGTGCTCGCGGTCATCGGCCGGCACCTGCCGATCGCGCTACGGACCTTCCTGCTGACCCTCGCCGTCGTCGACGACCTGATCGCGATCGTCATCATCGCGGTCTTCTACACCGCCAACCTCGCCATCCTGCCGCTGCTCGGAGCGCTGCTGCCGCTCGCACTGTTCACGCTCCTGGTCCAACGCCGGGTCCGGTCCTGGTGGTTGCTGCTCCCACTGGCCGCCATCACCTGGACCCTCGTCCACGAGTCCGGCGTACACGCCACCGTCGCCGGCGTCCTGCTCGCCTTCGCCGTACCCGTCGCCCGCCCCGGACCCGACGGGCAACCGGCCACCGACAAGTGCCTCGCCGAAGCGTTCGAGCACCGCTTCCGGCCGATCTCGGCCGGATTCGCCGTACCCGTCTTCGCCCTCATGGCGGCCGGCGTCACCATCGGCGGCATCACCGGCCTGACCTCGTCACTGACCAACCCGGTCGCCGTCGGCATCGTGGTCGGCCTCATCGCCGGCAAGACCATCGGCATCACCCTGGCCACCTGGCTGGTCTCCCGCTACACCCGCGCCTCCCTCGACTCCGGCCTGACCTGGACCGACGTCGTCGGCCTGTCGATGCTGGCAGGCATCGGCTTCACCGTCTCCCTGCTCATCGGCGAACTCGCGTTCGGCGCCGGCACTCCCCAGGACGACAACGTCAAGATCGCCGTACTGACCGGCAGCCTCGGCGCCGCCCTGCTGGCCACCGTCGTCCTACGCATCCGCAACCGCGCCTACCGACGCATCCACGAGGCCGAGACCATCGACGCCAACCACGACGGCATCCCCGACATCTACCAGCAACGACCGGAACAGTCGTGAGGCTCTGGTCGCAGCGCATCGTTGAACAAGATCACCGTTCGTTCGCCGGCTGGGAACGGTCGCCGCTGGCCGATGCCGCCGGCATCACCTGCGGCCGGGCCGTCGTCGCGGCCGGCGACCAGCGTCGTGCTGCCTGCCCGTCGGAGGATTCCGGGTGGTCATCCTCGGTCCTCGGCTGAACCGCCGCGTACGCCTCGGCCAGGATGCGGCAGAGCGTCGTCGCCTGTGATGGATCTGTGACGGATCTGGGACGGGGCTGCCTAGCGTGTCGTCATCACGGTCCGGCACCCGCCGGACCGAACCGGAAGGGGATCGACATGCGCATCATCCATGCCGTCGACCGGGCTCTGCGCCTCGTGCTGCCCACGACCACGGCCGCGGCGGCCTGTGAGGTCTACTCCTACTACGAGTACGAGTACCGCGCCTGCCCCGGCGGCCAGACCAGGTGGCGGCGCACCGTCACGATCCAGGCCAGTTGCAGTGTCACGCGTGGCCCCTGGACCCAGGTCAGCGGCTGCATCCAGGCCTGATGACCGCGGGGCCGGCCCGACCATGGGGCGGGCCGGCCCTCATCCAGCCGACAAGACGAGGACGGGTCCATGTCAGCACTGGCGTCGATCGTCGGGCCGATGCTCGCGATCGTCTTCGCCGTCGCCGCGGCCGCCAAGGCACGCCCGGCCGGGTTCCGGGAACTGGTGACACTGCTGCGGGCGGCGCGGCTGCTGCCGGCGGCCCGGGCGGCTCCCGCGGCCGTGGTGTTGATCGCGGCCGAGGCCGTCACCGCCGCCTGCCTCGCTCACCCCGCGACCGTACGGTTCGGCCTGGCCGCCGCCGGGCTGCTCCTCGTGGTGCTGACCGCCGGGCTGGCCGTGGCGCTGCGGCGGCGGGTCCCGTTGTCGTGCAGTTGCTTCGGCAGCGGCGGCGGCCCGATCGGCGTGGCCCAGTTGGGACGCAACCTGGTCCTGCTGGCGTGCGCGGCCGTCGGCTGGGCGGGCGCGGCCGGCGCCCGGCCGTCGCTGGTGGCCTGGGCCGCCGCAGCGTTCGCCGCGGCGCTGCTGCTCCGCCTCGACGATCTGCACGACCTGCTCGCTCCGGCCACACCGCGAAGGAGCCGATTCCGATGACCACCGTGGAGGCCGCCCTGGCCGCCTTCTGCCTGACGAACCTGCTGCTCACGCTCGCCGTGGTGCGCAGGATGCGCGCACACGCGCGCATCCTGGGCCGGGTGGTCGAGCACACCCCGTTGGGGTTGCGGGCCGGCGACCCGGTCGCCGACTTCTCGGTCCCGACCGTGGACGGGACGACGGCGTCCGGGGCGGACCTCGCCGCGGGTGGCCTGGTCGCGGTCCTCAGCCCGGGCTGCGGCGCCTGCGAGGAGGCCGTCGCCGGGCTCGCGACGGCGCTCGCCGAACCCGGACGGCCCGCCGCCCTCGTCGTGGTCGCCGCCGACCCGTCGGCGGCGGAGCCGATGACGGGCGCGCTCGGTCGTCACGCACCCGTCGTCGTCGAACCGGTCGTCATCGGCTCCGTGCAGCGGGCCCTCGGCGTACGCGAGTACCCGGCGCTCGTCGCCGTCGCCGGCGGCGTGGTCACGGCGGTGGGCAACGACATCCGTGACCTGCCGGCCGTCCTCTCCGCGATTCCCGGGCCGGTGCGATGACCACCCTGCGGACAACAGCGGCCTGCGTCTGGGCGGCACTGCGCCTGGCCGCGCACGGCGGGCCCGCCCTGCTGGCGGGGTACGCGGTGGTCACGCTGCTGTCGGGTGCGATCCCGGCGGCCGCGGCGCTGCTCACCCGCGCGATGGTGGACGGGCTCACCGGTGGCACCGCCGTCGTCGGGATCGTCGCCGCGCTTGCCGCCGTCGGTCTCGCGACCGCCGTCGTGCCCCTGTGGTCCACCTATGCGATGCAGGAGCTGTACCGGCGGATCACCGTGGTCGCCCACGGGGAACTCTTCGGCGCCGTCAACGCCCAGCGCGGTACCGCCGTGTTCGAGTCGCCGGCCTTTCTCAACCGCCTGGAACTCGCCCGGCAGGCCGGCGACTTCGCTCCCGGTCAGATCGTGCAGAGCGTCTTTGTGATCGCCCGTTCCGTGGTCACCGCCTCGTCCCTGGTGGTCTCGCTCGCGACCGTCAACGTCGCGGTGGCCGCGGTCGTCCTCGTCGCGGCGGTGCCCGCCCTGCTGGCGCAGCTCGCGCTGAGCCGGGGCCGGGTGGCGATGCTCGCGCTGATCACGCCGATCCAACGACGCCAGGGCTTCTTCGCCGGCCTGCTCACCACGATCCAGGCCGCGCAGGAGATCCGGCTGTTCGGCGCGGGCGAGCACCTGCGCCGGCTGATGCAGGACCAGCAGCGGGCCGCCATCGCCCGACAGCGTGCGGTCGATCTCACACAACTGCGGGTCCAGGTGGGTCTGGCGGGGCTCGCCGCCGTCATCTCCGGCGGCGTACTCGTGTGGGCGGTGGTCGCGGCCGGCCGGAACGCAATGTCCGCGGGCGACGTCCTGCTGCTCGTCGCCGCCGTCGCCGGTACGCAGGCGGCGTTGACGTCCGCGGTCGAGGCGATCGCGGGCGGGCACGAGGCGGTGATGCTGCTGGGACACTACCGGTCGGTCGTCGCCGAACCGCCCGGCCTACCGGTGCCGGCGCTGCCCAGGGCGGTGCCGCGGCTGCGCGAGGGCATCGAGGTCCGCGACGTGTGGTTCCGCTACGGCGACGAGCAGCCGTGGGTGCTGCGCGGTGTCAGCCTGACACTGCCGGCCAACCGGGCTTGCGCCCTCGTCGGAATCAACGGTTCCGGCAAGACGACGCTGGTGAAACTGCTGTGCCGGTTACGTGACCCGGTACGCGGGGCGATCCTGTGGGACGGGGTCGACGTCCGTGAGATGGACGTGGACGACCTGCGGGCCCGGGTCGGTGTGTTGTTCCAGGACTTCATGCGCTACGACCTCACCGCCGCACACAACATCGCCCTCGGCGACCTGACCGGTGCCGACCCCGAGCGGGTGGCCGACGCCGCGCGGCTCGCCGGGATCGACGCGACGCTCGCGGGGCTGCCCCGCGGCTACGACACGCTGCTGTCGCGTACCTATGTCAACGACAACGACCCGGGTGACCCGGACGGCGGTGTCGTGCTCTCCGGGGGCCAGTGGCAGCGGGTCGCGCTCGCCCGTACGCTGCTGCGGCAGGACCCGGACCTGCTGGTGCTCGACGAACCCAGTTCCGGCCTGGACGCCGACGCCGAGTACGAGATCCACTCCCGACTTCGCGAGCACCGGCGTGGGCGTACCAGTCTGCTGATCTCGCACCGGCTCAGCGCCATCCGGGAGGCGGACGAGATCGTCGTGCTCGCCGCGGGCACCGTCGTCGAACGCGGGTCGCATGCCGAACTGATGCGCGGCGGGGGCGTCTACGCCCGGCTGTTCACCCTCCAGGCACGAGGCTACCGGGAAGCGACCAAGGAGGATGGGGATGCCGGTCACGCTGGTGCTGATCTCGACGGCCCTGCTGGCGATCTGGTGGCTGCGCCGTAGGTTCGTCGTCGTCACGGTCACCGGTCCGAGCATGCTTCCCACGCTGCGCCACGGCGATTCGCTGCTCGTGCGGCGTACCCGGGTCGGCGGTCTGCGTCACGGCGTCGTGGTCGTGCTCGAACTGCCGCCGCAGGCCGCCGCGCCCGACGCACCGGCCGCGCCCGACGGGGCCGACCGGTGGTCGGTGAAGCGGGTCGTCGGCCTTCCGGGCGACGTCACCGCCGGCATCGACGGCGCGAACCGGCCGGTGCCGGCCGGTTGTCTCGCGGTGGCCGGCGACAACGTGGCGGTGAGCTACGACTCCCGCCACGTCGGGCCGGTCCGCGGTGACCGGCTCCTCGGCGTCGTCGTCCGCCGCCTGCGCACGGCCGATGGGGAGGTCGCCCCGGCGCCGTAGCGACCATAGTGGTGATCTTCACTGTGTCCGGGCGACCACGAACTGTGCCATACTCGTCACGCTCATGGCCGTACGGGCGCCGCTGCTTGGCGTCCACGCGTGGTCACGCGGATGGGGGGCACATGCCCAGGGCAGCGATGTTCCGGCTGCTGGGACCCGTCGACCTGCGGTGCGAAGACACCCCGGTGCCAATCAGTGGACGGGTTTCCCAGGCGGTGCTCGCCGCCCTGCTGCTGGAGGCCGACCGGTACGTCCAGGTCGACCGGTTGGTCGAGGCCGCCTGGGGCGACGACCCGCCCGCGAAGGCCCGCACACAGGCCCAGAACCGGATCTCCACGCTGCGCCACACGCTGCACGCGGCCCTCGGTCGCCAGATCATCGAATCCACCGGTAGCAGCTACCTCATCCGGCTCGACGGCATCGACCTCGACACCGACGAGTTCGACCGGTACCTGCGGTCGGGCACCGACAGCATCGGCGCCGGCGACCTCGGCGGCGGCGTACGCGCACTGGAGACGGCGCTCGCACTTTTCCGCGGTCCCGCCCTGGACGGCCTGACCACGCCCCGGATGACCGCCGCCGCGCAGCGACTCGACCAGGCCCGTGTCGACGCGACCGAGCAGCTGATCGACGCCCGGCTCGCCCTCGGCGAGTACCGGGCCGCGCTGTTCACCCTGTCCACCGTCCTCGCCGAGAATCCGTGGCGGGAGCGGCTGCACAGCCAGCTCATGATCGCCCTCTACCGCTGCGGCCGCCAGGCCGACGCGCTCGCCGCCTTCGACCAGATCCGGACGCGGCTCGCCGACGAACTCGGCGTCGACCCCGGCCCCGACCTGCTGCGTACCCGGGACCTGATCCTGCGCGAGGACCGGTCGCTCGCCGCCCCGGCACCGCCACCGCCCGCCCCGGCCGCCGACGCCGCCGTGTGCCGGCTGCCCCGTGCGGTGCCCGACTTCACCGGCCGCGCCGCTGACGTCGCGGCGCTGGACGTCCTGGCCGGTGAGGTCGCGCACGAGCCCGTCGTCGCCGCCGTCACCGGTACGGCCGGCGTCGGCAAGACCGCCCTCGCCCTGCACTGGGGACACCGCCGGCGCACCCTGTTCCCCGACGGCCAGGTCTACGTCAATCTGCGTGGGCACGGCCCGGGCGCGGAGCTTGCGCCGCTCGCCGCGCTCGCGGTCCTGCTCCAGGCACTCGGGGTCGCACCCGAGGAGATCCCGACCGACGAGGACGCCGCCGGGAACGCCTACCTTGCGGCCCTCGCCGGCCGGCGCATCCTCGTCGTCGCCGACAACGCCGCCACCGCCGAACAGGTCCGGCCCCTGCTCCCCGCCCAGCCGGGCACGATGGTCGTCGTCACCAGCCGGGACAACCTCACCGCGCTGGTCGCCATCGACGGGGCGCGGCGCGTGCCACTGTCCAGGCTGGACTCCGCCGACGCGGTCGGACTGCTGCGCCGGATGCTGGGCGACGGCCCGGTCAGCGCCGACGAGGCCGCCGCGGCCGAACTCGCGGCGGCGTGCGCGTACCTGCCGCTGGCGCTGCGGATCGCGGGCGCGCACCTGCGCGACCAGGCAGGTCGCACCCTCGCCGACTATGTCGCCGAACTACGCCGCGCCGCCCGTCTCGACGTCCTGCAGGTCCCCGTCGACGAACTCGCCGCCGTCCGGGCCGCGTTCGACCGCTCCAGCGATCGGCTCTCCGCCGCCGCGGCCCGCCTGTTCCGGCTCTGCGGCGCGGTACCGGCCCCCGACATCGCGGCCGACGCCGCGGCCGCCGTCAGCGACACCACCACCTGGCACGCCGCTGAGCTGCTCGATCAGCTCGCCGCCGCCCACCTCGTCGAACGCGTCGGAGCCGGGCGGTACGCCCTGCACGACCTGTTGCGCGAGTACGCCGACGAACAGTGCCGCCTACACGAACCCGACACGGCGGCCGCGATCCGCCGGTTCTACGACCACTACCGCAGTGGCGCCGACGCGGCGTCGGCGGTGGCGTTCCCGACCGCGCTGCGCCTGCCCGGCGGCGAGCCGCCGCAGCCCGACAGATTCCCGGACCGCACCACGGCGCTGGAATGGTTCGACGCCGAGCGCGCCGTACTCGTGTCCGCGACCGCGGCCGCCGCCGCGGACGGCCTGCCCGATGCGGCCTGGCGGTTGGCCCAGGCGCTGCGGCCCTACTTCTGGCTCCGCCGGTCCACCGTGCAGTGGCGCGCCACCGAGATCGCCGCCCGTGACGCCGCCATCGCCGTGGGCGCGCAGCACGCGGTCGCCGCCGGCTCCTTCGGGCTGGGCATGGCGGACATCAACTTCGGTAAGTACGCCGAAGCCGTCGGTCACCTGCGCGAAGCCGCCAAGATCAGCCAAACCGGCGGGTGGACGGCGGGCGAGGCAAGTGCTGTCGGCAACCTGGGCATCGCGCTCAGCGAACTCGGACACCTCGTCGAGGCGGCCGAGCACTACCGGCAAGCCTACGACCTCAACCTGCAGCTCGGCCGCGTCGGCAACCAGGCCAACAACCTCGGCAACCTCGGCCTGCTCGAGCTGCGGCTGGGCACGTTCGCCGCCGCCGCCGGCCACCTGCAACGCAGCCTCGATCTGTACGCCGAGCTCGGCGGCGGTCCACACGACGGCGTTCACCTCGCCGGTTGCGCCCAGGCACACCGCCACCTCGGCAACCTGGACATCGCCGCCGACCAGCTCCAGCGGGCTCTGACGATCTGCCGCGATCTCGGCGACGAGGCCCAGGAGGTTCTGGTCCTCAACGAGATCGCCCTGGTGCACCGCGACCGCGGCGACACCGATGCCGCCGCCGAGCATGCCCGACAGGCCGTCGCGCTCGCCGGGCACCTGCCCGACGCGGACATCAAGTCGGTCGCGCTCGCGGGGCGGGCCGCCATCCTGGTCGGAACCGACCCGGCAGGCGCCCGAGCCGACGCGGCGGAGGCGGTGCGGCTCGCGGCCGACGGCGCCAACGCGTACGTCACCGCGCACGCCCTGCTGTCCCTGGCCGAGGCCGAGGCGGCGTGCGACGGTGAACGGTCCGGCCGGGACCGCGCCGAGCAGGCGCTGTACCTGGCCCAGGAGTACGGCTTCGCCGAGATCGCCCGCCAGGCCGGTGCCCTGGGCGCCTGATCCACGGCGTCTCTGTCGGTGCGACCGCCGGCGCTCGCACCGCGAAGCGCGCTGGCAACCCCACCCGTGGAGTCGATGGTGGCGCCACCGGGCGTTCCCGCCACGGAATCCTCCCGATGTCCGGCTACGGTCCGCCGAGGGAGACCTGGCCGGTTGTCCGGCGGTCGGCTGGAGCCCTTGACATGGATCGCCCCCTGCGGCACCGACCACCGCGGCCCGTGGCTCGGGTCGGGGCGGGATGCGCCGGTCCCGGACGGCTTGGATCTGATGCCGGTGCGCGGCTGGGCTCAGATGCCGCACGAGGCCGGATAAGCCGACTCTCCTGAGACGAGACTGCCCGTCGCATCCACGTCTGTCGTTGTGGCTGGGTCCACAGGTGTCTAGTTTCCGTGCACGGTCGGCAGCTGCTGGCGAAACTCGGTGGGCGATTGGCGGTAACGGGCGCGGAACGCCTGGCTGAAATGCGCGGCGCTGGTGAATCCCCACCGGGCGGCGATCACGTTGACCGTGCGGGCGGCGAGCCGGGGTTCGGCGAGGTCGTTTCGGCACCGTTCGAGGCGCTGTTCGCGGATCCAGCCGGCGACGGTGTGCTCCTCCTGCTGGAACAGCTTGTGGAGGTAGCGCACGGAGATGTGGTGCGCCGCGGCGATCACGTTCGGGGTCAGGTCCGGGTTGCCGAGATGGTCGCGGATGAAGGCGTGGATGCGGGCGGTCAGCGCCCGTCGGCGGGTGTCCGCGGGGATGACCTTCTGGGCGTCCAGCGCGTCGGCCAGTGCCGTGATCAGCACGTCGAGCGTCAGGGCGGCCAGCCGCGCGGTCTCGGCCGGGGTCAGTTCGTCCATCTGGGCGGCGAGCTGCAGGAGGAAACGCGACGACAAGGCGCCGATGCCGTGGGCGCCGGAAATGCGGACGGCGCTCAGTTCACGCACTTGCTGGGGAGGAAACGGCAGCAGGGCCCGTGGGAACCGCAGGAGCAGCATCCGGCTCGCCGAATCGTCCGGCCGGAGTTCGGCCAGGTACGGACGCGAGGTGTCGTAGAGCACGAGATCGCCGGCGCCGAACTCCGCGCGTCTACCGTCCTGCGTCAGCGTGCCGCTGCCACTGATCATGCAGCTCACTTTGAACACTTCCGGGTCGGCCTGCCGGATCAGCCGGGGTGTGCGGCGCACCGAGTGCGCCATCGTCGTCATCAAGGTCGCCTGCACCGGGCCGAACCCGCTGATGCCGACCCGCGCCTCGAATCCGGCTTCCGCCTGCCGTTCCCGGGTCAGGTCGTACGGGGTACCCAGAGCTTCGCGCTGACCTCGCGCCAGAAGGCGAACCGGTCGCCCGGCGAGACGTCGGCAGTGCTGACAACGTCCATCGACCAACCATAATGGCGAACCCGGGCGGGCCCATCCAATTTCACCCGCCCAGCGGCTGACCGAAGGCATCGACAAGGGTCGTGCCCTGGCGGGAGACCGCTTCGGACCGCCACACGTCCGCGAAGCCCACGAGGGGATCACCCCAGGCGAGGGCGGCTGCCGTCCACGCGGGCGTGGGCCCAATCCCAAACGCGATGGGCCACGTGCCGGTGCCCGACCGTCTGGCCGGGCACCGTGATTCCGCTCTTCCGCGGAACCTAGTAGATCTGGGAGGCGCTGTACCGGCGACTGCCACTCGCACCGTCCTGGACCCATACGGTCACCCGAACGGTGTCGTTCAGCTCGGGAGTGGGGTAGGCGTGGTTACCTTCGTCGCAGGTGTTGAATGAGCCGTTGGCGTCTTCCGCGGTGGCGATGACACGGCCCGTGGTGAGATTCCGAAGCTCGGCCCGTGCGCGCATGCCATCCTTCGCGTTGTCACAGACCGAAAGTTCCCAAGCGTTGTAAACGCTCAGGAATGCTTCCGCCGAGTCGTTGGTGGTTTCGACCACGACCTCGAACATGAGGGCGGCGGTCGAACCGGCCTTGGCGGGGTTTGCGTAGGCGGCGGTCGCGCCCACGGTCAGCAGCATGATTGTGGCAAGGACGACGGCTCCGATTCGTTGCTTCACTTCGAATCCTCCTGATAGCAGTTCGGCCACGCATCAGATGTCGACGAGATTCAGGCGGCGTCGATTCATCGGTGGCATCCCGCTTGATTGGCCGGATGACTCAAGAGTGGTGGGGCGGATTTTCCCGCGCAATGGTCTGCCCTGTTCGGGACGGTCCCGAACAGTCCCGAACACGTACGCCGGGACGATCCGAGGCCTGCTGGGTCAGCCACCGGTTACGGTGGGGCGGTGGGTGTGGCGATCCCTCCGGCGCTGGCGCCGTACGTCGCCTCGTTGTCGGCGTACGACGTCGACCTGGGCGCGCCCGGGGTGCACCGCGGGCTGCCGGGTACGACGCTGACGTTCGTGTTGCCGGTGGGGGAGCCGCTCGATGTCGGCTGGCGCGGTGATGACGCGAGTCGCGGGCGCCGGTGGACGACGCTGTCGGGGCTGCACGCCCATCCGGCCGAGATCCACCATGACGGGAAGCAGGTCGGGGTGCAGCTTGGGCTGACCACGGCCGGGGCGCGGGCACTGCTCGGGATGCCGGCGGCCGAGCTGGCCGGATCGCTGGTCGAGCTCGACGTCGTCGTCCCGTCCCTGCGGCACCTTCCGGAGCAGCTCGCGGACTGCGCGCCCGAGGCTCGGGCGGCGCTCGTCGCCGACGTACTGCTGGAGCGGCTGACCGACCACGACGAACCGCGAGCCGAGGTCGGTCGTGCGCTCGCGCGGCTGACCCGGGGCGCGACCGTCCAGGACGTCGCCGACGACGTCGGCTACAGCCGCCGTCACCTTGGCACGCTGGTCCGCCGCGAGTGCGGGATGACGCCGCAGGAGGTACGCCGCCTGGGCCGCTTCGAGCGGACCCGTGCCGTGCTGGGCCGGGTGCCACTGGCCGAGGTCGCGCAGCGGTGCGGGTACGCCGACCAGGCCCACCTGACGCGCGAGTGGGTGCGGCTCGCGGGGTGCCCGCCGACGACGTGGTTGCGCGAGGAGTTCCCATTCCTTCAAGACCTGCATGCCGACGGTGGGGGAGAGTCGGGGGCATGAGTAGCGCAGCAGAGATCAAGCTCTGGCACACCATGTCCTTCCGCGACGCCGACGCGATGATCGCCTGGCTGGGTGCGATCGGGTTCGTCGAGCACGCGACCTACCGCGACGAGGCCGACCCTTCGGTTGTCGTGCACGCCGAGTGGGTGTGGCCCGGTGGCGGCGGGGGCGTCATGTTCGGCAGCCAGCGCGCCGACGGGGCGGTCACCAACGTGGGCGGCTCCGCGGCGTACCTGGTCACCGATGACCCCGACGCCGTCTTCAGGCGTGCCGTCGACGCCGGGGCGACGGTGCTCCGCGAGATGGTCGACCAGGATTACGGCGGTCGCGGTGGGAGCGTGGCGGACCCGGAGGGCAACCACTGGTCGTTCGGGAGTTACCAGCCTTCCTGAGGGCCTGTTCCAGCCCCGAACTCGACGACGGCCCGCCGCCTGTGAGTCCCTGACCGGTGGCGGTCGCCAGGACGTCGTCGCCGGGTTGGTGGCGGGACGACGGTGCAGAGGGTCGGGGACGATGCAGAGGGTCGGGCCGGTCAGAGCTCGCGACAGCACATGCGGTATTCGAGGTCAGTGGCTGTGGTACAGGGCGTCGATGTCGGAGCCGTGGTGCGCTTCGATCACCTCGCGTTTGATCTTCAGGGTGGGGGTGATCTCCCCGTCGGCCTCGGTGAAATCGTGGGGCAGGATCCGGAAGGTCTTGACCTGCTCCGTCTTTGACAGTGTTCCGTTGGCCTGGTCGACGGCGGACTGCACTTCGCCGCGCAACTGCGGATCGTCGCGCATCGTGGCGACGGAGGCGTCGGGCCGGCCGTGTGCGGAGCGCCAGCGTAGCCATGCGTGCGGGTCGATGGTGACCAGTGCGGCCACGTGGGGGCGGCCGGTCCCGACGAGCATGCACTGGCTGATCAGCGGATGGGCGCGGACGGCGTCCTCGATCGGCGCGGGTGCGATGTTCGTGCCGCCCGCGGTGACGATGATCTCCTTCTTCCGGCCGGTGAGCCGTAGGAAGCCGTCGTTGTCGATATTGCCGAGATCACCGGTGCGCAGCCAGCCGTCCGCGGTGAAGGTCGCCCGGGTGGCGTCCGGGTTGTTCCAGTAGCCCGGAAAGACGACGTCGCCGTGGGCGAGGATCTCGCCGTCGTCGGCGATGCGGATGTCCACCCCGGGCAGGGGGCGGCCGACCGTGCCGATCCGCTGCGCCGAGGGAAGGTTCGCCGTCAGGGTCGGCGAGGTCTCGGTGAGGCCGTACCCCTCCAGCACCACGATGCCGGCGCCGCGGAAGAAGTGTCCCAGCCGCTCGCCGAGGGGCGCCCCGCCGACGATCGCCGTGCGGCATCGCCCACCCAGCGCCGCCCGCAGTTTCCGGTACGCCAGCAGGTCGTACCCGCTGCGGGCGAGCCGGAGCAGCACGCCTGGCCCGCCCGGCTCGTCGAGGGCGCGGCTGTAGCGCACCGCCACCCGGTCGGCGGCGGCGAACAGGCGTCCGCGGCGGTCGTCGTCGGCCTTCTGGCGGGCCTGGGCGTGCAGCTTCTCGAAGACCCGCGGCACCGCCAGGATGAAGGTGGGCCGGTACCTGGGTAGCTGGTCCAGCACCTCCGACATGTCGCCGATGTGCACCATCGTGGCCCGGGTCTGCACGATCCCTACCTGGATCAGCCGGGCGAACGCATGCGCGAGCGGCAGGAACAGCACCGTCGACGCCCGCGGGTGCAGCAGTTCCGGCAGCACCGCGACGGCGCTGGTCACGTCGCAGTGGATGTTGCGGTGGGTCAGCACGCAACCCTTGGGACGGCCGGTCGTGCCGCTGGTGTACACGATCGTGGCCACGTCACCGCCGGCCACCCGCGCGCGACGGTCGTCGACCTGCGCGTCATCGACCGTACGACCCAGGCCGGCCAGGGCGATCAGGTCACCCGATTCGATCTGCCACACCTCATGCAGGGCCGGTAGGTCCAGCCGCAGCCCCGCGACCATCTCGGCGTGCGCGGGTGTCTCCACGACGCAGCCCACAGCCGCGGAGTCCGAAAGGATCCACGCCACCTGATCAGAACTGGCGGTGTCGTAGATCGGCACGGTCACCGCCCCGATCGCCCACAGGGCGTAGTCGACCAGGGTCCACTCGTATCGGGTGCGGCTCAGCAGTGCGACCCGGTCACCGTGCCGCACCCCCGCGGCGAGGAATCCGCGAGCGATGGCCAGGACGTCGTCACGGAACTGCCCGCACGTCACCGACAGGTCGCCGGCTTCCCGTACCTGCCGCCGCGCCGGCCACGCCCGCGACATGGGGGCCGGCCGTACGAACTGCACTGCCTGCGGAGCCTCCGCGGCGTTGATCCACACCTGCTCCGCCAGGCCCCGCAGTACCGTCCCGACATCCGCCGATGCGACAGCACCGCCCCGCACATCCACCTCCGCTACCCATACCGCAGCGCCGATCGCGGCAACTGCCATCCCGCCCATCCTGGCGGCGTACGTGGGCCTCGACGGCCGAATCGGCGGAACCGATCCGTGGCGCGGGGGCGCGTGCTAGCCGGTCGGCTCCTGGTGTCCACTCGGCGTCCAGTCGGAATCCAGTCGGTGCCCGCACCATCACCGGTAGCCCTTCCGTAGTCGCAACTGTCGGCTGCGTGATCGGTATCGGCCCCGTCGTACCGACCAGGGCACCCGACCACGTGGTGCCACAGGGACAGCAACCGCCGGAAGGAGGTTCGTACGCGTTCCTGCGCCATCGCGAAATGTCGACGGATGTCGGTCCCACGCACCGCGGCTACGACTGACTCACGATCTACAAGGAGCCTCATGAAACCGCGACACGCACGATCTCTCCGTCTGCTCGTCGTAGTGTTCACCGCCTCGCTGATGGGCCTCACCCTCGGCGTCACGCCGGCCGGCGCGCAAGCGCCCGGCCCACGTGCCGCGTTCAGCGGTCCTTCTGCCAAGTCGGCCGACATCGTTGTGCAGGGACCCGGCGCACCGATCGTCTGCCACGTCAACTATGGCAATGACGTGACCGTGTACGACGGCTTCCTCAACGTCACCTGGTCCGTTGCTTGCCGGTGGACCGACGACGGCGAGTTGGCGACCGAAACCCGCGCCATCTACATGAGGATCGGCATTGCCCAGCACGGTAATATCCTCGCCCCGGTCAAGACCTGTCCGCCGGCATTCGGCCCGTCCGGGACCTGCAGCCACCGGGTGCCCTTCAACGGAGTCTCCGGGCACGTTCAGAGTGTGGTGGAGGCCACGGTGACGTGGAACGACGGCTATCCAACGATCTTCGGAACGTTCGCCTCCCCCGGCTCCGTCATCACCTGAACCACCACCTCCGCTGACAAGCCCTCCCGGGGCGGACGTTGACAGTGCGTCCGCCATCGGGAGGACTTCAGCACGCGGAAGTCCAGCGGTCGCAACCGAACACCGGCCGCGTCGCCGCCGTGATCGACCGCGTCGCGCACTACTTCGTGGCCGCCGGCCAGCCGGTCGTCGCCGCAGCGCTCGTACTCATGGCAAGCGATGGGACTGTTACAGTGGACGGACCGGGGAGGTAAATGTGAGTCAATGTCCGAAGTGCGGCAGGAGCAAGGACTACTCAGGCGAATGCATGTACTGCTGGGGCCGGGAGGCGGGAGCGGACTATCACGCCGGAAAACGAGATGTCCGCGTTCCCAACTCGAATTTGCGGCGTAACGTGGACACCGGATCTGTCTCCAATCCGAATTCCGGCTGCATGGTGGTCGCCCTGTTCGCCCTGTCCGGGCTCATCCCCGGTGCGCTGCTGGCGTGGGAGCTGCTGATCTGAACGTTCGCTCCGGACATCCGCCAGACCATCATCGCCGTGATCGCTCTCGTCGACGCGGCGCTCGCGCGCGTCGCGGCCGCGGCGGTGGCGTCAACGGCTCCTGAATCTTCCCGGTGAAGAAGGCAATGATGCGCTCCCATCAATTCCCGACAGTGTCGGGAACCAACCGGAGCACCCTCCCGAAGTCGGGGACCGCGGTCGAATGTCCCTGTCGGCAGAAGAGACCCACCCGTCCCGGGCCGACGGACCGACCACAGAGGAGGGCAGATGCACGGCATCGGAAAGATGGCGACGGACGCCGGTCGCGGCACCAGGCAGCGTTGGCTCGCCCAGACGCTCGCGGCGGTGGTGCTGCTGGCCGGCCTGCTGACCGTTGCCCCACCGGCACAGGCGGCGGACCTGCCCTGGGGGCCGTACACCTGCGCGACCGGCTACGTCTGGCGGGAGGCGGTGCCGGGTGACCAGGTCTGCGTGGCCACGCAGACGCGGTCCGAGACCCAGACCGAGAACGCCCTGGGGCCGTCGCGCCGAGAGCCCAACGGCTTCTGCAAGTCGGGTTTCGTGTGGCGCGAGACGCGCCCCTCGGACCTTGTCTGCGTGTTCCCGTCCAGCCGCGACCGGGCGTACACCGACAACGCCAACGCGCCCTGGCGGCTGGCCGACCCGGGTGCGACGCCACGCGGCGGAGTCTCCGTCAGCACCACGAACCACCAACTCGGCGGCTACCTGTACGCCACCGGCAGCGGGCTGTCCCCCAACCGGCCGGTGCGCTTCTACGCGGTGCGGATCAACACGGTCGGCCCGTACTCGCTCGGGTCGCTGACCGCGAACAGCGCCGGCGCGATCTCCGGCTGGCAGTACGTCGCCGACATCCGCTGCCGCTCCGGACAGACGCAGCCGGCCATCGTCGTCGTCCTCGACCAGGGCTCCGGCGTGGTCACCACCGCCGGCACCACGGACGCCTTCCGTCGCTGCGGCTGACCCGGCCGGGGACAGCACGGACAGGGCTCCGTCGAGGGCAACGGTCCCGCGCGCCGGTGCGCTCGCCCGGCGGTCCGTGCGACGGTCGCCCTTGGGTGATCCGGCCACCGGTCCGGCGTGACCGCGCCGGACCGGTGGTGCCGGACGCTGCTGGTCGCGACACGGATCGTCAACCCGGCCCCGCGGGCACAGCCGGGGAGGAGAGCCGGGCAGAGCTTCGATGAATTATCGTCGGAGCCGTGACGACTGTCGCCGCGAGGGCCGACCACGGCCCGACCGTAGGAGCCCTGCTCAAGGGCTGGCGTGGACGGCGCCGGGTCACCCAGCTCGAGCTGGCGCTGAGCGTCGAAACCTCGGCGCGCCACATCAGCTTCATCGAGACCGGACGCGCCAAACCCAGTCAGACCATGGTCCTGCGTCTCGCAGAAGGTCTCGAGGTTCCGATACGGGAGCGAAACGCGCTGCTGGTCGCCGCCGGCTATGCGCCGGTCTATCCCGAGACCCCGCTGGCGGCCCCGGCGATGAAGGCCCTGCGCTCCGGTCTCGACAGCCTGCTGGCCGCGTATGAACCGAACCCTGCCCTGGTGATGGACGGCACCTACGATGTGGTGGCCGCCAACCGCGGTGTGCGGGCCCTGCTGCACGGTTTGCCGTCGCACATACTGGCCCCGCCGCTGAACGCGATGCGGCTCGTTCTGCATCCGCAGGGGCTCGCTTCCCGCATCCGCAATCTCCACGAGTGGCGGACGCATCTCCTCGAGCGGATCGAACGTCAGATCGCGCTGCGCGGCTCGGATGAGCTGCGCGAACTTCACGCGGAACTGATCCGCTATCCGGCCCCGGACGGTCACGGCACCGATGTGGATGGCGGCAGCGGCGGCCA
Source organism: Polymorphospora sp. NPDC050346 (assembly GCF_040655695.1). Classification (NCBI taxonomy): domain Bacteria; kingdom Bacillati; phylum Actinomycetota; class Actinomycetes; order Micromonosporales; family Micromonosporaceae; genus Polymorphospora; species Polymorphospora sp. NPDC050346. The sequence continues at coordinate 126,161 of NZ_JBFAKM010000008.1, forward strand.
CTCCCACGAGGGCCACGCTTTCGCGCTGCCGCTCCAGGTCGAGGTCGACGGCCAGGTGCTCTCGTTCATCTCGACGGCCACGACGTTCAACACCCCCATGGACGTGACCGTCTCCGAGTTGGCGGTGGAGGCATTCCTCCCCACCGACCCGGAGACGGCCAACGCTCTCCGGCGGCTCGTCGACGCGGCTGAGTTCCCCGCATCCAGATCGACCGCTGACGTCGTCGATTCCGCCCCTTCCCGCGGAGCGTGAGTCAGCGGCGACTGGCTCCGGCGCGTACCCGGCGCAGTGTCTGGTACTGCAGGAGCGCGAATCCGCCGACCACGACCGCCTGCATCGGGATCCAGATCGAGCCCACGACACGGAGGTCACCGAACCACACGGTCAGCGCGACAACGCTGAGAATCACCCAGAGCGCATTGGTCGCGATCACCGCCTGGACCGCCGGCACCGCCGGCCGAGGTCGGCCGGCCAGATAGGCCACCCCGGCGCCGTACAGCGTCAGGAAGACTCCGACGCCCAACAGCAGGTTCCCTTCAACGCCGAGCAGCCGCCCCACCGGCCCGGAGGCCACGAGGTAGACGAGCCCGTTCGCGCCCGTGACAGCGGCATCCAGCGCGAGAAATCGACGCAGCCACACAACGGAGTTCGTTTCTGTCCTCGGTTGTACGCGCAGTCCGGTCGTCGACACGACGGCGACCTCCTTCGGAGTGATGTCCGGTTGCCTTTCAGCCCCCCTTGCACCACTCACGATGCTGTGCGATTCGGGATGTGTCGATTACCGCCGAGGTAATACGGGAGCCGACCGGGTGGCCCACCACATGACGAGGACTGCGCTCTCAACGACCGCCGGGATTGAGTAGTTCCAGCGCCAGGCGCTGGAGTTCCGGGCCGGCCTTGTCGGGGCTGCCCGTGTCGAAGGGCGGCTGCGGGTCGTACTCGACGGTCAGTTGCAGCGCCTGGGCGATCTGGTCATCGGCGAGCTTCGCGGCGAGATGCAGGGCCATGTCGATTCCCGCGGACATGCCGGCGGCGGTGATGATCCGACCGGTCTCGACGAAGCGGTGCGGCACATAGGTCGCGCCGAACTGGGCAAGCTGCGCCTGGACCCCCCAGTACGTCGTGGCCCGCAGCCCGCGCAGTAGGCCGGCCGTGCCCAGAACGAGGGCCCCGGTGCATACCGAGACGGTCCACGTGGTTCGCCGGTGCAGCTGTTGGATCCACTCGATCATCGCGGGATCCGCCTGGACGCCGCGAACGTTCCCCCCTGGCACCAGCAGCACGTCGGCCCAGCGCACCTCACGCAGGGTGTGGTCGACGCCGAGGGTGAGTACCCCGTTGTCCGAGCGCACCGGGCCGGTCCGCTTGCCGACGGTGAGCACCGACGCGCCCGGTACCCGGCACAGCACCTCGTACGGGCCGATCGCGTCGATCGGCGTGACCCCGTCGAAGAGCAGGATCGCGATGCGCGGTCGGCGGGCCGGCCCGCCCGTACCGGTGCGCCGGTCAGCGCCGGCCGGAGCGGCGACGCCGGTGGCGGCCAGGCCCGCACCGACCCCACCGGCGGCCGCGGCCCGCAGCACCGTCCGCCGGTTGACGTCCACAGTGAACATGGAGTGCCTCCTGTTGCTCGGGATCAGATCGCTCATTGGTTTCCGGTCTGCCGTGGCTGCCGGGGGAGTGCCATCCGGCAGGTCGGAGCGGTTCTTCGGATGTGCATACCTCGGTGGTCAGCCGCATCGCCGTCCTGGTTCCCGGACCGGTGGGGCCGGTCCGGATCCGAGGGAATCGGGTCCGCATCGGCTGTGTGTCGTTCCGCCGGACGTCGACCGGACACCGCCGCGGGAACCGGACCGGGCACCTCAACGGACCAGTAGGGTATGGCGGTAGACAATCGACGTGAGGTCGTCCTCGTCGTGTACGACGGCGCCGTTGTCATGGATGTGGCGGGACCGCTTCAGGTCCTCAACGGCGCCGGCGGCTACCGGATCCGGCTCGCGTCACCGGACGGCCGGTCGGTGCGTACCGATGTCGGGGTTCGGATGGACGTCGACGTCGCGCTGCCGGAGGTCCACGGTCCGGTCGACACGCTGCTGGTCGCCGGCTATCCGACAGCGGCCGGTAGCCGCCCGCCCACCACCCTTGTCGAGCTGGTACGGCGCATCGGCCGCCGGGCGCGGCGGGTGGCGTCGGTCTGCACGGGCGCGTTGGTGCTGGCCGAAGCCGGCCTGTTGGAGGGACGTCGGGCCACCACCCACTGGGCGGCCTGCGACGAACTGGCCGCGCGTTTTCCCCGCGTCGCGGTGCGACCCGACGCCATCTGTGTACGGGACGGCCCGGTGCTGACCTCGGCCGGGGTGACCGCGGGCATCGACCTCGCGCTCGCCCTCGTGGCCGAGGACCTCGGCGCCGACCGGGCACGGACGGTGGCCAAGTATTTGGTCGTCTTCCTCCGGCGGCCCGGTGGTCAGGCGCAGTTCGACATGGCCGGTGTCCGGCCAGCGACGCGAGACCCGGTCCTGCGCCGGGTACTCGACGCGGTCGCGGCGCAGCCGTCGGGTGAACACAGCCTCGCCGCCATGGCGGCCCGCGCCGCGGTCAGCGAGCGTCACCTGACCCGCCTGTTCCGCCGTGAGACCGGCACCACCCCTGCCCGGTATGTGGAACGGGTCCGGGTGCACACCGCTCAGACCATGCTCGACGCCGGGCGCGGTGGCCTCACGTCCATCGCCCGTACCTGCGGCTTCGGCTCGGCAGAGACCATGCGCCGCGCCTTCCTGAGGGTTGCCGGTGTCACCCCGGCCACCTACCGCCGCCGGTTCGGTGTCCATGAGGTGCCGAGGACCGCTGGTTGGGGTTGATGTGTGTGCGTACGGGGTCAGAGAAGGGTGCGCCAGTAGTCCCAGAACCGCACGCCGATCAGCGCGGCGAGGATCAGTAGCCAGGTGGTGGGGATGGCGCTGTGTACGCGTAGGAGGGTGTCGGTGAGCCGGCGGGGTGCGGGTAGGTGGCCGCGGTCGAGGTTGTGCAGGGTGGTGTAGGTGAACAGGACGATCATGGCGACCCAGACGACCATGCAGTAGGGGCAGAGGGCGCCGATGCGGTAGAGGCTCTGGAAGAAGAGCCAGTGCACGAACCCGACGCCGAACAGGGTGCCGGCCTGGAGTGCGAGCCACCACCAGCGGGGCAGTCGGGTGCCGGCGAGCATCGCGGCGCCGGTGGCGGCGACGACGGGGAAGGTGGCCAGGCCGATGAGCGGGTTCGGGAAGCCGAACACCTCGGCCTGGCCGGTGGTCATGATGGACCCGCAGGACAGGATGGGGTTGATGGAGCAGGTGGGTGTGTAGGCGGGGTCTTGGAGTAGGGCGATCTTCTCGACGGTGAGCACGAACGCGGCGAGGGCGCCGACGAGCCCGCCGATGGTGAGTGTCCAGCCGATGATCCGGTCGGTCAGGGCCATGCCGGTGTCGGCGTCGTGGTGGGTGCCGGCGTCGCCGGCAAGGGGGCGCGTCACGAGTTCAGTGACCTGTCGATGGCCGTCTTGAGCCCGTTGTAGTCGGGGCGGCCGTCGAACCTCTGGCCGTTGATGAAGAACGTCGGGGTGCCCCGCACGCCGAGTGCCTGGCCGTCGGCGGCGTCGGCCTTGACCCGGGCAACAACCTCGGCGCTGGCTACGTCGGCCCTGAACCGGGCCATGTCCAGTCCCATTTCCTGCGCGTACCCCTCGAAGACGGGGGCTTGGGACTGTTGGTTGTGGCCCCAGATGGTCTGGGTGTCGAACAGCTTCTTGTACATCTGCTCGAACGCGCCCTGCCGGGCAGCCGCTTCGGCGGCGTGCGCCGCGTTGTAGGCGTTCGGGTGGCTGGCGATCGGAAAGTAGCGGACCACGTAGGTGATGCGGTCGCCGTACTCGGCGCGCAGCTGTTCGACACCGGGATAGGCGGCCAGGCAGGACTCGCACTCGAAGTCGAGGAACTCCACCACGGTCGTCTTGCCGTCCGCCGCGGTGGACAACCGGTGGCTGTCGGCGCGCACCAGCGCCTCCGAGGCGGCCACCGGGGCGATGTCGATGCTCCGGTTGACCACGACGATGCCGACCACCACGGCGAGCGCGACGGCCAGCACGCCCAGGGTCACCTTGAGGTTTGTGCTCATGCCCGTCTTGCGGATCTTGCGGGTCGCCTTGGTTGCCGTCGCCGTCTTTCGGGCCGCCGTCCGGGCCGCGCCGGTGCCCGTCGGTGTCGGCCGTGCGGGCTGGGTGCGGCCGGCACCGGTCGCTGGTTTGGCGGTGCGCTTGCGAGCCTTGGCGTTGTTCGTCGCCATGAGCACTCCTTTGTCGGCGGAATCTCTCCGCTCGGGCCGCGTCCCGGACCGGTCCGGTGCCGCCACCCGCGGCCATCCGGAACACCGGTGAGGGTACAGTCGCCGCTTTACTGAGCGGCTGGGTCGCGGCTGAGAGTTACCTGCGAAGCCCGGCCGGGCGACCCTTCCCGATAGTACAGCGAGCGATGTACTGTGCTGGTGTGGAGACGTTGACGTACGGCCAGGTGCTGGCCCGCTTCGGTCATGCCCTGTCGGATCCGACGCGGGCGCGGCTGCTGCTGGCGCTGCGCGACGGGCCCGGATATCCGGCGGAGCTGGCCGAGTTGCTGGGCACCACCCGGCAGAACCTGTCCAACCACCTCGCCTGCCTGCGGGGGTGCGGGCTGGTCGTGGCGGTGCCGCAGGGCCGGCGTACCCGTTACGAACTGGCCGACCCGAGGCTGGCGCACGCCCTCGGTGACCTGCTCGGGCTGGTGCTCGCGGTGGACCCGGCCGCGTGCCCGGACAGCGACGAGAACGGCTGCTGCTGATGCACCTGCCCCTGGTCCAGCCGGCGCCGGTCCGGCCGGCGCCCGCGCGGCGGGCGGTGCTCGCCAGGCGGGTACGGCTGCTCGTCGCCGCCACCATCGCCTACAACGTCGTCGAGGCGGTCGTGGCGATCACCGCCGGAACGATCGCCTCGTCCACCGCGCTGATCGGGTTCGGCCTGGACTCGGTCATCGAGGTGTCGTCCGCCGCGGCCGTGGCGTGGCAGTTCGCCGGCCGTGACCCCGAGGCCCGGGAGAAGGTGGCGCTACGCGTCATCGCCGTCTCCTTCTTCGCGCTGGCCGCCTACGTCACGGTGGAGTCGGTGCGCGCCCTGATCGGCGGCGCCGAAGCCGAGCACTCCAGCATCGGCCTGATCCTGGCCGCCCTGTCGCTGCTGATCATGCCCTTCCTGTCGTACGCGCAGCGCCGCGCCGGCCGTGAGCTGGGGTCCCGGTCGGCGGTCGCCGACTCCAAGCAGACCCTGCTGTGCACCTACCTGTCCGCCGTCCTGCTCGTCGGACTCGGGCTCAACAGCCTGTTCGGCTGGTCCTGGGCCGACCCGCTCGCCGCGCTGGTCATCGCCGCCGTCGCCGTCAAGGAAGGCCGCGAGGCCTGGCGCGGCGACACCTGCTGCACCCCGGCGGCCGGCCTCGCCCCGGCCGGTCCGGTGAGCACCTGCGCGGACGGCTGCTGCGGCTCCGGGGACGCGCGGTGATCGCCAGTCTGGCGCTGGTCCTCTACCTGCTGGGGCTGGTACTGGCGTTCGGCTGGCGCAGCCTGGCACAGTGGCGGGCCACCGGCGACACCGGACTGCGCCTCGACGCCGGCCCCGTCGGGTCGACAGCCTGGTGGGCGAAGCTGCTGTTCGTCGCCGCGCTGCTGCTCGGTGCGGCCGGCCCGGCCGCCGGGCTCGCCGGCCTGCCCGTGGTCGGCATCCTCGACATCGGCTGGCTGCAAGCCGCCGGACTGGTCGTGGCCGTCGCCGGGGTCGCCGCGACGCTGGCCGCGCAACTACAGATGGGTGCCTCCTGGCGGGTCGGCGTCGACCCGCACGAGCGCACCGCGCTGGTCACCACCGGCGCGTTCGCGCTGGCCCGCAATCCGATCTTCACGGCGATGGCCGCCACCAGCGCCGGCCTGGCCGCGATGGTGCCCAACCCGGTCAGCCTCGCCGCGACCGCGGTGCTGATCACATCGATTCAGATGCAGGTACGTGCGGTGGAGGAGCCGTACCTGCTGCGCAGCCACGGCACGGACTACCGGCGGTACGCCGCCGTGGTCGGCCGGTTCTGGCCGGGCGTCGGGCGGTTGCCCGCGACGTCGAGCCGCCGCGATGCCCGGGGCGCGGGCAGGTAGAACGCCCCCCGTACCCGCCGCGGTGGGAGACCAGCCGGGTGGCACGTGGGTTTGTCGCGAGGGATGTGCGGGTGGGATCGCCCATCCCTCGCGAAGCACGTCGCTTCAGTCCACGCCGGCCAGGTGAAGCGCGTTGGCCAGCCGGTCGCGAGAACGATCCCGGGCGCGTTCGGCGCCGGCTGAGCGGATCTTGTCGAGTTCGCCGCCACCGGCCAGGAGGTCCAGCGCCCGTTCCCGGACCGGACCGAGTTCGGCGATCACGGCTTCCGCCGCCGCCTCCTTGAGGTCGCGGTAGCTGTCGATGCCGTCCGCGACGGCCGTGGGCGAGGTGTCCTTGCAGGCGGCGACGATCTCGAGGAGATTCGCCACCCCGGGCTGCTCGTCCGGTGCGTACCGGACGTCCGCCATTCCGTCGGTGACCGCGCGCCGCAGCTTCCGTCGGATGGTGTCCGGCTCGTCGAGTACGTAGATGATCCCGCCGACATCCGACGCCGACTTCGACATCTTCTTCTCCGGCACGGTGAGGTCCCGAATCCGCGCCGCCGTCTCGGGAAGAACACCGCGGGGTACGACGAAAGCCTCGCCGTAGTTCGCGTTGAAACGCCGGGCGAGGGTGCGGGCCAGTTCGACGTGCTGATTCTGGTCGTTGCCGACCGGAACCTCGGCGGCGCCGTGCAGCAGGATGTCGGAGGCCATCAACACCGGATAGGTGAGCAGGCCCAGCCGGACGGATTCCCGGCCGTCGGATTTCTCCTTGAACTGGACCATGCGCCGTGCCTCGCCGAAGGTGCAGGTGCACTCGAGCAACCAGGTGAGCGCCATGTGCTCGTTGATCAGATCGGACTGGACGAACACGGCGTCCCCGGGTACGCCCGCGGCGATCATGACGGCGAGTTGGTGCCTCGTCAGCCGGCGTAGCGCCGCCGGCTCATGGTGCGTGGTCATGGCGTGCAGATTGCTTACGAAGTAGAGGTCTTCCGGGCCTGACTCGGCAGCCCACCGGCGCACCGCGCCGAGATAGTTGCCTAAGTGCATCTCTCCGGACGGCGTGATTCCCGACAGCCTGATCATTCCGTACTCCCTCGTGAGTCGTCCGCGACCCCAGGGTGAACCGACCGGCGTCGTCGGCCACCCTGTGGGTGACCGACTGGTGTCTGCTTTTACAGCAGGTCAGAGCCACCTCATGGTGGCCCGCCAGAATCGATTCCTGCTGCACATGCCGATGAGGGTATCACCGGCAGCCGCCGGACCCGGTCCCTCGACAGACGACGGATGACCGTCAGCCAGCCGCGGGCCCGGTGCCCCGGGCGGCGGCGAGCAGGCGGCGATGGGCGGCCCGGCTGCCCACCGAGATCCGTACGCCGTGGTCCGGATAGACCCTGACCTTGATCCCGTCGCGCGCGACCGATTCGCCGAACCCGGTCGCCGACCGGCCGAGGGGGAGCCACAGGAAGTTGCCGTGCGATGGCGGGCAGGCGAGTCCCAGATCGCCGAGGGATTCGCCGAGTTCGGTGCGGAGTCGCCGTACCATCGCGATTCTCTCCTTCATCACCGTCTCCTGGTCGAGCGAGGCCACCGCCGCGGCCTCGGCCGCCCTCGTGACCGCGAAGGGCAGGGTCGCCTTTCTCGCGGTCTCGGAGATCTCGGAGTCCGCCAGCGCATATCCCACCCGCAGTCCAGCCAGGCCGTACGCCTTCGAGAAGGTGCGCAGCAGGACCGCTCTCGAACGCTGGTGGACGAGGTCCAGGTCGTCGTTCTCGTCCAACTCGTCGAATTCGACGTAGGCCTGGTCGACGATGGTGACGACCTGGGGCGGAAGCTCATTGAGGAACCAGCGCAGCTCGTCACGGGATATGCGACGCCCGGTCGGATTGTGCGGCGTGCACAGTATTACGACCCGGGTGCGGGGCGTGACCCTGGCCAGGAAGCCCGACAGGTCGTGCGCGCCGGTCGCGGTGAGCGGGACCCGAACCCCGGTGGCTCCCGCCACGGCGATCAGCAGCGGATACGCATCGAAGGCCGGCCAGGCGTAGAGGACCTCGTCCCGCTCGGTGCAGAGGACGAGCAGCAACTGCTGCAGGACTCCCGCGCTCCCGGGGCCGACCACGATCTGGGTCCGGGCCACGCCGAACTGCTTGGCGAGCCTCTCGACCAGGAGGTGGGGGAGTGGGGCGGGGTACCTGTTCGGGTCGAGGCCGCAGACCCGTACCGCCGCCGCCACCTCCGGCAGCGGCGGCAACGTCAACTCGTTGTTGGACAGGTCCCACTCCGTGCCGGTGGCATCGCTCCTCGGCGCCTCGTGCGAGCGGTAGGCGGAGAAGTCGCCGAGTCGGTGTGCGCCGGGCAGGGGAGGTGACGACATGAGGCGTACCATCGACTTCCTTCTCGTTCGGAAACGCGGACTGGAGGAGCGGCCCCAATTGCTAGGCCCGCCCGGACAGCAGCAGGAACTGGGGGTGCGGAGTGGGATCGGAAGGTGGCGGTGGGAGGTGTTCGATCGCCACGTCACGGAATCCGCCCGCCTCCATCGCGTGGGCGTAGTCCTCCACCCGCCAGAAGAAGTCGCGCAGGGTCAGTGAGCCGTTCGCGGTGCGCAGAGAGGTCACCATCGGGTCGCCGGGCAGGTAGGCGCGTCCCGCTTCTCCGTTGCGCAGGGTCGAGAACTGGACGCCGACGCTTCCCGGATGGGTGTTCAGCATGGCGAACCGTCCGCCAGGCGTCAGGACCCGCCGGATCTGCCGGCAGGCATCGACCTGTAGTTCGGTGCTGGGCATCTGCATGAACACGAAGCAGCTCATGCACGCGCCGATCTCCTCGGACGCGAGGAAGTCGAGACCGCCGGAGATCGGTACCTCGCGGTACGACACCAGCGGGTGATCGTAATGTGCGGTGGCGTACTCGATCATCGACCCGGAAACATCGACGGCGATGACGTTTCTGCCGTACTCCTCGGCCGCGTAATGGGCGACGAAGCCCGGGCCGCAGCCGAAGTCCAGTAGCGGGCGGTCGTCGCCGCCGGTGAGGTCGAGGCTCCGGAAGACTTCCGGATATCCCATCGGCTTCCACTGCGCGGCGGCGGTTTCCCGCGAGTAGGCCTCGGCCGACTCCGAGGTCTCCCAGCTAGTGTGCATCGGCGATGACCTTTCCGGAATCGGCGGCCTCGTTCAGCGCCGCGTAAAGGGAGTCGACGGAGGGACCGGTGTCGTCGGCGTTTCCGGACGGATCCAACACGCAGGCGAGCAGCCCTTGCCCGGCACAGGCGGCCAGTTCCTCCAACACGTCCGGGTCGATACCGTCGGCGCCGACGAATGGCACCGCCGCGGCGACCGCGATCGGCTGCCACCGCCGCGGATCGTCGAGCGCGAAGAGCCCGCCACCGGGTGTGCAGCCGAGCGCCATGACGACGACGAGAGACGTCGTCGTACCGGCGAGGTGGCTTCTCGCCGTGTTGAAGGCGAACCTCCGCGACTTCTCGTCGTCGTCGGCGATGAAGACCGCCGTCATCGAGCCGTCGGGAAGCCGGGTGGCGTGGTCGAGCAGTTCGAGGGCGTGCAGCGCGGACATCGAAACCGCCGACGTCACGCCCAGACGCTCCGCCGTCCACGGCTCGTGCCAGCAGGACAGCAGACAGAACCTCGGCGGCTCGTCGGATTGGACCCGAACCTCGATGGCACCCGGCAGATCCGGACTCAGCGTGCTCGTCGCGCCCGGCAGGTGCCGTACCCGATCCCGTAGCCATTCCAGTGCGACGGTGAGTTCTTCGTCTTCGTCAGGCGACGACATTGACCGGTTCTCCATTCAGGAATCCCCGTACGTTTGCCAGGACCTCGGTGAGGTTGTCCTGTCGCGATGCCCGCGTGTACCAGGCGATGCCCGGTGTGATCTGGGTGTTCTGCTTGCGGGCGAAGACCGGAGCGAGGCCGTCGGGTACGTCGTCCAGCGCGACGCCGCCGAGTCGGCCCGCGGCATGGCGGTCGGCGAGAGCCCTCATCGCGATCGTCTCGGCGCGCGAGACGCTGACGACGATGCAGCCCGGTCGAAGGGCACCGACGAGTTCCGCGGACAGGAGTTCGGCGGTCTCTTCCGACGCGGGAACCTGCACCGACACCACGTCGCTGCGGCGCACCAGTTCCGGCAGGCCGACGAGTTCGATGCCCGGCACCGGGCGGCCGGAACGGTTGTGTCCCAGCACCTCCATACCGAAGGCGCGGGCACGCTGGGCGACTGCCTGTCCGATGCGCCCGGTGCCGACGAGGCCGATCACGGCCCCGGACAGGGAGCGGCCGAGGAACGGGGGATAGCGGTGCCGCACACCGGCCACCCCCATCCGGCTGGCGGGAAGCAGTTGGCGGGACAGCGCCCCGACGGAGGTGATGACGTAGTCGGCTACCGCGTCCACGGAATAGTCGGGGCAGTGGGACACACCGATACCGAGTTGGCGGGCGGCGACCAGGTCTATCTGGTCGGTCGCGGAGAGCAGTGTCGAGACGTGCCGTAGCTGGCGGGCCTGCCGCAACACGTCGGCCGACAGGGTGGTCCACTCGACGAGGGCGATGTCGGCGGCGGACAGCCGGCGGATGGTCTCCTGCCGTCCCGGTCGGTCGTAGTGGACCGTCACCGTCCCCAGCCGGGACAGTTGCCGTAGGAAGCCCGTCGTGAGATAGGTCGGCTCGTCCAGGTAGACGATCCGGGGGGTCGGCGTGGTGCTCACGGCATGAGGACCGAGTTCGACAGCAGCACGGTCCGCAGGTATCTGCACGAGTCGGCGAACCAGTCCGAACGCCTGGCAAGGGCGAAGCGCACGAAGTTCGAGCCGGTGTCGTGGTCCGCCCAGTAGAAGTGGTTGCCGGGAAGGATGCCGACCTGGGCTTTCCCGAGCAGTTCGACGATTTCCTCGCTGCGTACGGTGGGGTGGCTGATGCGTATCCACTCCACGCTGATGGTGCTGTCCGGGAATTCGGGGACCAGGATCGTCCCACGCAGGGACTCGCGGAGGTGGTCGCGGTTCTGGCTGATCGTACGCCAGATGCTCTTCTCGAGCCCGGAGCGTGCGGTGTCGTTCACGTACGCGGACAGCAGCCGCAGTATGAACGGGCTCACGTTCAGGAGGATGTCGTTGTGCAGTTCGAGAACCTGTTCGTACAGATCGGCGCTGCTGGCGAGGATGCTGCATTTGAGATCCTGCGTGGGCCAGGTCTTTCCGGTGTCCTCGACGACGAGGTAGCTGACTCCCGAGTCCTCGAGCACGGCGTATTGATCCCAGAACGGGGTGGTGACGAAGAACCGGAACGTGCAGTCGAGGATGAGAATCTTCCGGTGGGTGACACACAGTTCCACCAGGTGTTTGAACTGCGCCTCGTCGTAGGTGAACCCGGTGGGGTTGTTCGGCAGCGTCAGGAAGACGGCATCCGTCGTCATGCCGGCGAAGGTGTCGTCGATCGAGTCCGGTCCGAGTTGGGCTTCACCGAGCGGTACGAGTTCCACCTGTCGCCGGCGCAGGATGGTCGCGAGGTTGTCGAAGCAGGGTTGCAGCAGACCGACCGACAAGCTCCTGCTGGACAGGTAGGTCGCGACCAGATCGGTCGCCAGTGACGCGGAGTAGCAGAGCATGGTGCGCGGGCTGTGGATCGCCGAGTGTTGCCCGGCCAGCCGGTAGAACACCTGCTGGAACTCTTCTTCCGACTCGCGTTGCAGGGTGGCCTCGGCCGCGTAGAAGATCTTCGGTAGATCGGTGACGATCTCCTGCTGCGTGCTGTTCTGCCCCTGGTGTGCGTGGCCGTCGGCCAGATTGAACCTCCGGTTGATTCCGACGTTTTCGTATCGGGTCAGGTTTGTGTAGCGCTCGTACATCTCTCCGGTTCTCCAATTTCTTGTCCGGCTTACGGGACGAGGCTGATGATCTGGTTCCGCTTTCCGCGATTGGTGACCCGGAGCGATTCCACGAACTCCACTTCGACCCGCGTCTCGTGGTGGAGAAGTTCGCTGATCTCATGTCGGATCCGTTCCCGGACGACGTCCGTCATGGCGGGGCCGGGAAGGCACTCGAACACCACCAGGTCCGGGGCCCGCTGGACGAGGCTCCACGAGTTCAGCGCGTCCGAGTACGCCATCAGGCGGGTGTAGCCGACATCGAGCAGGTAACCGGAGGAGAGGAACCTTCCGCTGGGCAGGACGAAGGAAGAGTTGCGCCGGCCCTCGAACGACTTGAGTTGCCGGAACTTCCGGCCACAGGGACAGGGGTGGTCGGCCGGATGCAGTGCCGCCAGGTCACCCTGCCGGTACCGGATGATCGGCATCGCCCAGTTGTAGAGACAGCTCGCGACCAGGTCGCCGGTCTCTCCGTCCGGCAGGGGGCGTCCCTCTTCGTCCACGACCTCGACGAGTGCGATGTCCTCCCAGATGTGGTAGCCCTTCTCCGGGCATTGCGCGGCGACGGTGCCCGCCAGTTCCTCGGATCCGTACTCGTCGAGAACCGGCACGCCGAAGAACTCGGCCCAGGCGTCGCGCTGGGCCTGGGTCGACATCTCCGACTTGACGTTGATCACGATGAGGTTCTGCCGGAGCAGCCGCACGTCCTGCGGTCCCAGGAGGCGACGTATGTCCTCCAGCCTCGAGGGGTAGAGCGTCAGCATGTGCGGCCGGCTGTCCAGCAGCTTGCGCTTCGCGTCCTGCAGCGCGTCGAGGGTCCAGATGTGGACGAGTCGATAGCTGCCGTCCGGCAGCCCGTCGAGCGGGTATTTGCCGGTGTAGACGTAGGTCTGGACGTGCTCGGGCCGATACCCGCCCATCATCATGTCGTAGATCCGGTACGCGGTCACGACGCGCTTGCGCATCGTCTGCTCCGAGTACGCGATACGGACCGTCTTTCCGCTCGAGCCGCCGGTCACCGCCGTGGTCAGGTCGTCCGGCGAGTAGCCGTCCGCTATGCAGGTGTGCGGGAAGGCCTCGATGAGTTCCTCTTTTTCGAGGATCGGAAGTCGGGCGATGTCCGAGGCGCGTCGGATCGAGTCGATGTCGACACCCGCCTCGTCGTACTTCTTGCGGTACATCGGCACGTTGTGGTAGGCGTGCCGAACCATTCTGACGACAGCCTCATCCTGATTTCTCTGGATCGCTGATCGACTGAGGAACTGGTTGCGGCGCAGTTCCCGACAGATCGTCGGCGCCTCTTCCTGAAGCGTGTGGAGCTGGGCCTTCGAGAATTCCTTCATTGTCTGCCCCGATCCCGTTCAAGGTCCACCGACGAGCGCGTCCGGTGAGTGTGTAGTGGTATGCCAGCACCTCGCCCACGTCGAACTGCCGACCGTCGATCGCGAGGAGCGACTTCAGCGCCGACCCGTGGCGTTCGATGCCGCGGATGTGGGTCTGCCAGCGGGCGACGTTCCGCGGGCGTAGGTCGATCCAGCCCTGCCGGGTCCAGTCCTCTATCCGCCGACGGGTGAGCCGCATCCCCGCGTGGATCTGGCGGGGGACGGACAGCCGTCGGCCGGCCATCCACATGTCTCCCGGCAGAAGCACGGCGAGACCGATGGACAGGATCTGGCGGCGCAGGTATCCGTCGGTGCGCAACCTCTCGACGGCGGCGTCCGCGAGCAGGTCCGGGGACATGGTGCCGGCATCCTGGAGCGTGCCGGCCGCCGAACAGATCAGGTGCAGTTCCAGCAGGTCCTTCGATATCGCCGGGCCGAGATTTCCGCTGACGATGCTCGGCTGCCGGGTGACGGCCTCCAGGTCTCTCATCGACGTGAGGACGGAGAACCGCATGTGGGCGGCGAGGTAGGAGGGCTGCATCGCCGCCGAGTCCATCGCGGTGAGAAGGTCGAACCGGGTGCTGCCCCGCATCGTCTCGAGTACGGCCGCGGCGACCTCTTCGCGGGTGACGCTCTCGAACTGGCCGAGGGCGGTGCTGAGGGACATCTCGGCCCGGCTGTAGGTCGAACTGTCGCCGGAGGGGACGAACACCATCTCGGTTTGATCGTCGTCGGCGTCCGATCGCGGCAGTTCCTGCTCGCCGAGAGGCAGGTCGTAACGTATCTTGACCGGCGTCGGACAATCCTGTGCCACCACCGGGCGGCCGCGTGAGACGTAGGGCCCGTGTTGTACGGCTTCCCAGCCGATCAACGCGGACGGAACGACCAGGCTGATCTCGCATCCCGCCGTGTGGTGGAGGTTCCAGAGCAGTTGATGCAGCACGCCCGCGGCGGCCAGCTTCTCCACCAAGGCTCCGGACAGGCCCGTCTCGGTGACCGAGCCATGGGTGTACGGACAGTTGTAGCCCATGCCACCGAGGCCCGTGGTCGACACCTTGATCACGCGAGCCACCCCGAAATCCCTGATCGCCATACCCAGGGCTTCGACGTACCGATGGATGATCGGAATCTGTAGCGACAGGGCGGCCTCGACGAGAACCTCGGTCCGCGCCTTGCCCGACCCCTCGTCGTGGTCGACGCGGCCACGTCCCGCCGCGGCGTTGGCGAGTTCGAGAAGATCGTGCTGTGCCTGTTGCGTGTCGCTGGCGTAGGAACACGACGTCGCCGACCCCAGCGCGTCGACGACGATGTCGGGACGGTGCTCGTCGATCAGGCGGTAGACCTTCATCCGGCGCGATTGACCCGGCTCCGGCGTGCCCAGGAAGAAGTTCGCCAAGGCCAGCCGTAACTCGGGGTCCGCCGAGCCGGTGCGGGACCGCTGGGCGAGGTCCGCCGGGGCGAACACGTCTCCCCAGGACCCGACCAGGTCGACCGTCGAGTCGCCGACCTGTGACAGTTGGCGGAGCCTGCGCTCCATGGTCTCCCGGCGGGCGGTGTGCACGGTGAGCCTGGCTATGTCGCCCCTTCGCAGGAGCGCGGTGCCGATGCTGGTGCCCACCTCTCCCGCTCCGATGACCAGGACGCTCGTTCCGCGCAGGGAGCCGATCATGGACCATCACTGCCGAACTTCAGCACCCAGGCGTAACTGTTGGGTACGGCGAGTTCCAGTTCCTGCTGGCATGAATAGCCGGCCTCGTCGAAGATCCGTAGAGCGTCCGCGCGGCTTCGCGGTTCCATGTTCTGCAGCGCGTGGATGTAGTCGAAGCCCGGGGCGAACAGTTCGGGGTGTTCCGGATCCGATGACGACACGGTGTCGAAGACGACCAGGTATCTGGCGCCGGGGAATCGCACCCGGTAGGAGGCGAGGACCGCGGTGCAGTAGTCGTCGGGAGCGATGTGGTGGGTCATGAACGCCTGCGTGACGATGTCCACGTCCGACACGTTCCGGGGCAGGGTCGTCGCGTCTCCCTGGTTGATCTCGAGATCGATGCCGAGGCCGCGAGCCTCGGCGACGGTGGCCTGGGCGGCCCGGATCGCATCGGCGGAGATGTCGTACCCGAGGCCCGGCTGCCCGGTCTCGCGGCAGATCTTGAGAAGTCGTCGTCCGGTCCCGCAGCCGAGGTCGCAGATGCGTCCCGCTGGTTGGAGCGAATCGACGAGTTGGATGAACGTCTCGTCGATGTAGCGACTGCCGATCTGGCTGGACGATTCGGCGACGACGCCACCGCGGACTCCTGACCGGGGGTCGACGGCGCCGCTGATCTGGTCGGCGAGAACGGAGGCGTATCCGCCGAGCCAGAGCCGGAAGACGGGGGCCTGGCGACCGAGTTCCAGCCCGAAGTCGGTGAGACGGTACGCGTCCGCGGTGCGTCGTACGGCATCGATCCGGCAAAGGGCGTTCAAGACGCCCTCGATTCTGATTCTGTTCTCCACCCATGGTGGCCGGTCGAGATCGTGGTCTGTCAGTGTGGTGTCGGCCAACGCGCGGAATAGTCCGAGATCGTCGGCGAGGACGGTTGCGTGTGCGGCGAACGCCCCAGTGAAGACGGGTGCGATCTGGGGGTGCTTGAATTCGACGCTGGCCAAGGAACTCTCCAATGTGGCGGTCGCTGGCTCGCATTTGATCGAATGCTATGAAAGGCGCTTGGGCGAGCGTAATCGCCGCGTCGCCGGGGAGTCAACGCTGCGAAGGCATTTCGAAATGTTGACCATCAATTGCATTCGTTCGGTTCAGATCTCCATTCGAGATCGCTTTCCCGCTCGCCTTTGTTGTCCGTTGTTTGTCTCTGTTCCGCGCAATTTGTGATCCATTTTTCCCATGTCAAAGGTCTGATTTACGTGTCGGTTGGACGTGAGACGGGCCGTGCCCCTGGGCCGGACGAATCCTGGCGGGCGACCCCGCCGGTCGGGCGCGAGAGCAGGGCTCGCATGTCGGCCGGAGCCGCGCGGATCCGCGCTGGAAGCCGGAGGCCGACGTGCGGACATCCTGGTGAATGGTCCGACAACGAGCCTTTGTCCAACTGGTAGTGATCAGTCCGATGGCTGCGACTTATCCGTTCCAGGCGGGTCGGTGCGTTCGTCGGCCATCTGGTTTCGTCCGGGACGCGGGACACCCCGGCGACCGTCGCATGGGCCCCGGATGTCACGTACCGACAGCAACGGGCGTCCACGGGGCGCGACGCGACCGGGTACGGGCTGGCGGTGCCGGCGGACCGGGCCGGCGGACCGGCCCGGGTGCCGGGCCGTTTTCACCGAAGCCCGCCGGGTACGCCAGGTGTGGCTCACCATGGTCCGGTGCGCCAGCGGCGTACCGGACGAATCTCACCGCATTGGAGGAGAGATGAGTGCGCAGAGCCCTACCATGACGGCACCGCAGCAGATGCCGGACACCAGGAACATGCCGCAGGGTGACCGGAGTATGCAGGCCACTGCCGGCCGGCAGATGGAACCCACCCGTGCCGTGGCACCTGGGACCGAGACCAAGTGGTCCTTCCTGAGCACGGAATTCTGGGTGTTCCTGGCCGCGGTGGCCGCCGTGCTGATCGCATCCGACCGGGTCGGAGCGGACAGCGCGGGGGTGGACGTGTTCCGGGCCGATCGGGCCTGGCTTTACATCACCCTGTTGACCATCGGATACGTGGTCAGCCGCGGCCTGGCCAAGGCCGGTAGCGCCTGGCGGGGCTCCAACGAGCGCCGCTAGACCACGGGACAGGCAGTGCGCGGCCCGCGCCGTATCGACGGGCCGCGCACCCTTTCGTCCCCGTGCGGGGGTGAGACAGGCCGGATTTCCGTTTACATCAGGTTCGCGGGCCGGCTCGTACGTTGCGTCGCATGACCAGATTCGTTGCGACAGTGGCGGCCGTTGTCATGGTGGCCGGTGTGGCCGGCTGTACCGGAAACCAGGACGTCCCCGGGGCGCAGGCCACCACCGGTGGCCCGGCCGCGCGGTGTGATCCGCGGCTCGACGGTGCGTTCACCGCCTGGGCGCGGGCCGGATTCAGCGGCTCGATCGCGATCTCGACCGGTGGCCGCCTCGACTGCCTGGCCGCGTACGGCTCGGCGAACGACGCCACCCACACACCGAACACGATCGACACGGTGCCCGGGATCGCCGCAGCTGACCGGGACCGCGTCTTCGACCGCTTCTGGCGTGGCCGGTCCGACCCGCCCGGCACCGGCCTCGCCATCGCCCGGCAGATCGCCCTGGCCCACGGCGGAAACCTCACCCTGACCTCACCCTGACCTCGCCGGGACCGGCCGGCGACGGCTGCGCCCTCCGGTTCACCGTACGCCGCTGACGGTCAGTTCTTCGGCAGGACGTTCGCGGCGACGAGCGCGTTGGCGACGGTCGCCGCCATGGTGCGGGCGACGGCCGCCGCGGCGGCCTCGGCGCCCCAGTCGCCCCGCTCGAGTTCCTTGGCGCGGGTGATGACCGGCGTCGACCAGGGGATGTCGCGGTGAAAGGTCGGCAGGGTTCCGCTCGCCGAGATCAGCGCACAGATCGCGGCGGTCCGGGGGTCGGGGGCCGCCCCGTCGACGAGTACGGCGCGCACCCGGGCCAGCAGTTCCGGCCGGTGCGGGGTACCGCCGTCGCGTAGCGCGGTCCTGGTGAACAGGCCGAGCACCTTCCGGCGCTCCCGGCGGACGTGTCCGCCGCGGACCAGCCGGTCGAGTACGGGCGCACGCAGGCGGGGACCGATCGCCGCCAGGATGGCCTGTACGTCACGTGGCTTCTGTGCGACGTGGTCCCGCGCCGACCTCAGCAACGGGTCCGTGGGGACGGTGCTGCCGACGACGTGGACGAGGCGGCCCCGCAGCCCGGTCCGCTCGTCGATGTCGATCTGCCTGTCGAGCGCGAGTTCGGTGAGGAGGGCGCCGCCGAGAACGTAGAAGAGGGTGCCCTCGCCGGCGATCGATCCCGAGGCCGGGTCGAACAGCAGCAGCAACAGGTCTTCGGCGATCAGCGGTTTGTCGGGTGTGGGTGGCATCAGGTTCACCTGTCGTCGTGTTCGGGGCCGGGCGGCCGCTTGCCGGAGGAACAGGTTCCCGGGGCGAAGGGTACGAAAACCATTATCCGGACGGGGCGGCGGCGGTGGCGTCAGGTCCGCACCGCGCGGCCGACGACGTACGGCACGGTGATGGCGCCCAGGGCCGGCAGTTCGAAGTGTTCGACCTGGACGAGGTCCAGCGGGGAGCGGCGCAGGGACAGTTCGGTTTCCCGGCTCGGGTCGCAGCCGTGGTCGAGCAGCCGCGTCGCCGGTGCGATCACCCGTTGCAGCGCGCGTTTCCAGGTGCGTTCCGGTGCGCCGACGTGCTCGGCGAAGACGAACTCTCCGCCGGGCCGCAGCAGGCGGGCGATCTCGGCGAGGACGCGGGCCTGGTCGCGGACCGAGCACAGCACGACGGTGGCCAGGACCGCGTCGACGCTCGCGTCGGGCAGCGGCACGGACTCCGCGGCCGACGCCAGGGGCTCGCGGGTGTGTCCGAAGCCGTGCGCGGTGCGCGCCAGTTCGGCGCGGCGCCGGCGGTCGGGCTCGCAGCCGATCCACGTCACGCCCGGGTGCAGCCGGCCGAAGTTCCGGCCGCGGCCGGCGCCGATCTCCAGCACGGTGCCGCGTAACCCGCCGATCGCCGCCGACTTGGCGGCGTCGTACGCGCCGAATCCCTCAGCCATGGTCGGCGCGCTCCGTTCCGTGTCGGTAGAGCACCTGCAACTCGCGGATGTAGGCCGTGGTGTCGATGTCGGGATCGGCGGTGAACGCCTCGTGGAAGCCCTCCACCGAGCACAGGATGCTCTGCGCCACGACCGGGCTGGCCAGGCCGCGGAAGGCGCCGTGGGCCTGGCCGTCGTCGAGCACCTCACGTACCGGCGCGACGAGGGGTTCGTCGTCGAAGGCGGAATCCCGCCCGGGTGCCTTCCAGCCGGCGGCGAGCCGCCACAGGGCCCGTACGCCGTCGCGGTTGTCGTCCTGGAACCGTACGAACGCCTCGATGTAGGCGGCGAGCGCCTCGGCCGGGTCGGCGGCCCGGTCGACGGCGGCCCGCAGTGTCTCGGTGCACCGGCCGATCAGGTGGTCCACGACGGTGAGCAGGACGTCGTTCTTGTCGGCGAAGTGGTAGGTGATCAGCCCGGTGCTGGACAGGCCGGCCTCGGTGGCGATGCGCCCGAGCGAGGTCTGGGAGAGGCCGTCGCGGGCCAGCACCCGGATCGCGGCGTCGACGATCTGCTGGCGCCGGGCCGTCGTGGTGACGGTCTGCTTCTTGTTTGCTTGCACAACCCAAAATTAGTACGGCTGAGCAAAATCTGCCATCAGGGTTCCCCTCAGATGAGGAGATCGCCGTCATCGACGAAACCCTTTCGTTGGTAGAGATAAAAGTCTTGCTCGCGTTAGCGAAAGATGTGGACACGTCGATGCTAAGTCCGTTAAGGTCTGGCGCTAGTAAGTTGTTTCGGTGAGGTAAACCGACGGCGTGGCTAGCTCACCGATGTTGCGGCGGGGGTCTCGACCCTCTCCGGGACAGCACCTCACGGGGCGTGGCACCCCTGGAGGGCACCGGCCGTACCCGATCCGGCGCGACGGCGCGCGCCCCGTCCCACAGTTGCCCGCCCGTCCCGACGCGCGGTGACCGGTCCACCCCCATCGGACCCGGACCCGCGGTCCTCGAGTCGTGCCCGTCCACCCGCCCGTCCGGCGGGACCCCGACCACGGTGACGTTCGTGTCGTCCGTGGTGGCCGTGGGTCCCGGTGGTCACGGCGGCCGTCATCCACGCCACCGCGTGGCATCCACGGTGTCGAGTCGGACAGCGAACCAGATCCCGACTCGGTCGCCGAGCGCCCCGAATCACCCCACCTCCCGTCCCGCGATCCCGCGCGGCCATCTCCACAGTCCTAAAAGGACAGACGTGAAAGGTTTGCCGGACATGCCAATCCCACCCACCAGCCACGGTGCGCCCGGTCGCCGCCTGAGACCACCACCCCGCCGGACGACCGCCGGCCGGTTGCGCCGCCCGCTGACCGCCCTCGTCGCCGCGACCGCCCTGCTGCTCAGTTCCGCACTGGCCTCCACCCCGGTGAGCGCCCGCCCGGCCGGCGACGACAGCCGGCCGCAGCAGCGCGAGGCCCAGGTGCTCACCTGGACGGCCGGCAACGACGTCACGACGTACACCTCGGCACCCGCCGTCGCCGTCGCCGGCCCGGCCACGCTGGTCTTCGAGAACAGCGCCGCGACCGGCAACACCAGCGGGATGCAGCACACCCTCACGTTCGAGACCGGCGACCCCGCCTACAACCGGGACGTGAACGTCGACATCCTGGCCGACCCGTTCGACGCCAACGGCGGGCGGTGGACGGTCGACGTGGTCCTCACCCCCGGCACCTACCGCTACTTCTGCGCGATCCCCGGGCACGGGCTGATGAACGGCCTGCTGATCGTCACCGACGAGAGCGGTGAGGACACCACGCCGCCGACGGTGACCGCCTCGGTCGCCGGGCAGCAGAACACCAGCGGCGCCTACGTCGGGGCGGCCACCGTCAGCCTCACCGCCACCGACGGTGAATCCGGCGTCGACACCGTCGAATACTCCCTCGACGGCACCACGTACGCCGAGTACACCGCCCCGGTGACGGTCAACGAGCCGGGCCAGCACACGCTGCGCTACCGGGCCACCGACCTGGCGGGCAACACCTCGACGCCGGGCTCGGTGTCGTTCACGGTGGCGCCTCCGCCGGACCCGGACACCACGCCGCCGACGGTGACCGCCGCGGTCGCCGGCACCCAGGACGAGAACGGTGCCTACGTCGGCTCGGCCACCGTCACGGTGACCGCCACCGACGACGACTCCGGCGTCGACACCGTCGAGTACTCGCTCGACGCGGGCGTCTACACCGCCTACACCGCACCCGTCACGGTGAACCGGCCCGGCTCGCACACGCTGAGCTACCGGGCCACCGACAAGGCCGGCAACACCTCCGACGCCGGGTCGGTCACCTTCATCGTGGTGATCGGCGGCGGCGACCCGGAGTGCGCGGTGCTCGACACCCGCCCGTCCGTCTGGCTCGGCACGCTCAACAGCGGGGTGGCGAACCGGCTGGTCGGTACCGGCTGCACCATCAACAACCTGATGGCCAGCGAGCGGTCCTGGTCCAACCACAACGAGTTCATGCAGCACGTCCGGGCGGTCGCCAAGGGGCTGCGCGACCTCGGGGTGATCAGCAACGCCGAGCGGGTCAAGCTGATCGAGACCGCCTCCGCATCGGCCGTCGGCAAGTCGGAAACGCACACCGGCTACCGGTCGATCCTGGACCGGTCGGGCTCCTCGTTCGACCAGTGGGAGCACGTCGGGGCGGGCGGCTTCACCCGTAACGCCGACGGCTCGATCACCAGCCGTCCGGTCGCCGGCCTCGGCATGCTCTGGTTCCCGATCCGCACGTACGGGGACTTCTCGCTGAAGTTGCAGTGGCGGGACGACGCGCCCGGCGACGCCCGGGCCAACAGCGGCGTCTTCGTCCGCTTCCCCGGCGTGCACCAGCACCCGAGCGAGCCCCGCCCGGAGTGGGTCGCGATCAAGTACGGCCACGAGATCCAGGTCTTCGACAGCCCCACCGGCGACCGGTACAAGACCGGTTCGGTGTACGGCTTCGACGGCGTGGCCCTCGACGGCGCGGGTGTGACGCCGAAGGGCACCTGGAACGAATACGAGATCCGGGTGGTCGGCCAGCACTACTCGATCTTCCGTAACGGCGAACTGATCAACGAGTTCGTCAACACCCCGGGCGCGGTCTTCGACCCGCCCCGGGCGGACGATCCGGGCGGTGCCGGCCGGGAGCGGACCCACGGCTACATCGGCCTGCAGGTCCACGGCGCCAACGACATCGTCAGCTACCGCAACGTACGGGTCGCCCCGCTGACGCCGTGAGCCGACCGGTGGTGGTGCGCCGTGCCGCACCGGCGGCGCACCACCACCGGCGGCGACCGGAACACCCGCCGGCCGGCACCGTACCGGCCGCGACCACGCCCCACCCGCCGACCCCGGTCGGCTCAGGATTGGAAACGACCTTGACGACAGAGACGATCGAAGAACGGTCCAGACCGGCCGGCTTCCTGGGCAGCAGTGCCAGCCGGGCGGCGATGGTCCTGGCCGTCCTGCTGGTGACGTTCGCCGGCGCCGGCACGGCCTTCGCCCTCAACAACAACGCCACCCCGGTCGCCGCCGGCCCGCACGACGGCAAGCGGCCCGAGGGCTGCGTCGCGCCGGACCGCCAGTTGCAGATGTACGCGGTGGAACTGCCCCGCGACCCGGTGACCAACCAGATCCGGCTCGGCTACGGCCTGACCCCGGAGACGGCCTCGTACCCGGGCCCGACGATGGAGATGATCGAGGGCGAGTGCCTGGCGATCACCCTGCACAACCAGGTGTCGGCCGAGACGCTGTCCCAGCTGCGCACCAACCCCACACACCCGCTCGGCGTCTCGCTGCACGTGCACGGCGTGAAGTACACCCAGGACTCCGACGGCACCGTGCACAGCGGGTCGTTCGTGGCGCCCGGCGAGTCGCGGACCTACACCTGGTACGCCAAGCCGCGCAGCTCGCGGACGGGTTCGCCGGGCACGGCGGGCTACTGGTGGTACCACGACCACGTGGTCGGCGGCACCCACGGCACCCAGGGGCTCAACTCCGGCCTCTTCGGCGGCCTGGTGGTACGCCGGCAGGGCGACGTACGCCCGGACCGCACCTACGTGACCGCCTTCGGCGACCGGCAGAGCATCAACCTGCGGCGCGGGGCGGCCGCGGACAACTGCGACCTGGAGAACCCGGTGCCGGGTCCGGCCTGCTTCGTCGCCAAGGTCGGCGAGCGGGTCGAGTTCATCGTCATCGGCATGGGCGACGACATGCACACCTGGCACGTCCACGGACACTCGTGGGCGGACACCCGTACCGGGGTGGTGGTCGGCGACAACAAGGCGCTGGTCGACTCGATCCCGGTGATCGACAACAAGACCCTCGGCCCGGGCGACTCGTTCGGTGTGACGATCACCGCCGGTGACTCGGTGGGTCCGGGGCACTGGATGCTGCACTGCCACATGCAGTTCCACTCCGACCTGGGCATGGCGACCACGCTGCACGTCCTGGACGAGAACGGGCAGATGCCGCCGGGTGGCCACCACCACCGTGACGCCGCCAACCGGCTGCCGCTGACCGACGGCGGCTCGACCGGCGACGCCCCTGCCGCCGGCGGCGACCAGTCCACCGACCCGCACGCCGGCCACCGCTGATCCGTCCGTCCCCACCACCCCCGGCGTGACCCGCCGACCCCCGTAAGGAGCAGGAATGGCCGACAGACGCCATTTCAGGATTCCCCGACCGACAAGACCGATCCGTCCCGCCGTCGCGGTCGCCGCGGCCGCCACCCTGCTGGCCGGCATGCTGACCGTCCCGGCCGCCACCCCCGCCGCGTCCGCGGCGCCGCCCACCTGGGGCAACCGGGTGGTCAACGTCCTGGTGTTCCACGGACCCGCGGCCGAGCAGGCCGACCCGGTGAACCGGGCCACCAACATCATCCGCAAGCTCGGCAACGAGCACGGCTTCTACGTCCACCAGTCCGCCGACCCGAGCGTCTTCAACCCCGAGAACCTGGCCCGCTACCGCAGCGTGGTCTTCCTCTCCGCCAACGGGGTGACCCTCAACGACGCGCAGGAGGCTGCCTTCCAGGCGTACGTCAAGGGCGGCGGCGGGTTCGTCGGCGTCCACGACGCCGCGTACGCCCAGCCGACCTCGGAGTGGTTCACCGGCCTGATCGGCACCCGGCCGGCGCCCAGCCTGCCGCCGTCGGAGAAGGTCGTCGAGGCCACCGCGAGCGGCAACAACCCGCCGAACGAGACCGCGCAGCACGCCTTCGACGGTTCGACGGGCACGAAGTGGCTGACCCGTACCACGACCGGCTGGCTGACCGGCAAGCTGGCCGAGCCGAAGGTGATCAGCCGGTACGCCCTGACGTCGGCCAACGACTCCCCGGGCCGCGACCCGCGCAACTGGACCCTGCGTGGCTCGAACGACGGGCAGAACTGGACCGACCTGGACAGCCGCAGCGGGCAGACGTTCCCGTCCCGGTTCCTGACCCGGCAGTTCTCCTTCGAGAACACCACGGCCTACCAGTACTACCGGCTGGACATCACCGCCAACAGCGGTGAGCCGATGATCCAGCTCGCCGAGCTGTGGCTCATCGGCGCGGAGTCCGGGCCGGCACCGGAGAGCCAGGTCCAGGAGGCCAAGGTCAACGTCACCGACCGGAACCACCCGGCCAACGACGGACTCCCGCTCACCTGGACCCGCTCCGACCAGTGGATCAACTGGGACCCGAGCCCGGTCGGCCGCGTGCACACCATCGCCCAGGTCGACGAGACCAGCTACAACCCCGGCCTGAGCGGCAACGGCCCGTTCCACCCGATCTCCTGGTGCCACGACTACGACGGTGGCCGGTCCTTCTACACCGGCATGGGCCGCACCGAGGCGAGCTGGACCACCGACACCCGGTTCCGCGACCACCTGCTCGGGGCGATCCAGTGGACCGCCGGCACGGTCCGTGGCGACTGCAAGGCGACGATCGCCGCCAACTACCGGGTCGAACGGCTCACCACCACCAACCAGTCCGGCCAGATGGACCAGATCGGTGAGCCGCACGGCCTCACCATCGCCCCGGACGGCACGGTCTTCTACATCGGTCGGGGCGCCTGCGCGTCCGGCCCGATCGTCGACTGGGCGAACGAGAACGTCGGCCGCGGCTGCGGCACCATCCACCAGTGGGACCCGCGGACCAAGCAGGTCAAGCTCCTGACCACGCTGGCGGTCATGGGCAACCGGGGCAGCGGCAGCGAACTGGTCAAGAACGAGGAGGGCCTGCTCGGCATCACCCTCGACCCGAAGTTCGCCGAGAACGGCTGGGTCTACGCCTACTGGATGCCGCACGAGTCGATCGACCGGGAGAAGCGGATCGGTCAGCGGACCATCTCCCGGTTCACCTACGACCGCGCGGCCGCCACGATCGACCAGGACACCCGCAAGGACCTGCTGAACTGGGACACCCAGATCCACAGCTGCTGCCACGCCGGTGGCGGCATGACCTTCGACAACGACGGCAACCTCTACGTCGGCACCGGTGACAGCAACTCGTCCGGCGGCTCCAGCGGCTACTCCGGCAACAACTGGACGCAGGAGTACGCGGGCATCTCCTTCCAGGACGCCCGCCGCACCTCCGGCAACACCAACGACCTCAACGGCAAGATCCTGCGCATCCACCCCGAGGCGGACGGGACGTACACGATCCCGCAGGGCAACCTCTTCACCGGGCAGGAGGAAGGCGGGGGCAAGACCCGCCCGGAGATCTACGTCATGGGGGTCCGCAACCCGTCCCGGCTCGCCTGGGACCCGGTCAACAACTGGCTGACCGCCGCCTGGGTCGGTCCGGACGCCGCCGCCCCCAGCCCCGAGCTGGGTCCGGCGAAGTACGAGACCGCCACCATCATCACCTCCGCCGGTAACCAGGGCTGGCCGTACTGCATGGGCAACCGGCAGCCGTACCGGGACCGCAGCAACACCGACGCGACGACCCTGACCGGCTGGTACGACTGCGACAACCTGAAGAACGAGTCGCCGCGCAACACCGGCCTGGTCAACATCCCGCCGGCCCGGGACAACATGATCTGGTACTCGCCGCAGGGCGGCGGACCGGTCTACCCGACCCGCAACGACGGCAGCGGACTGCCGTCGTACGTCACCGGCGAGGAGACGTTCACCCGTCCGTTCCTGCGGGGCGGCGGCCAGGCCGTCATGGACGGGCCGACCTACCACCGCTCGAAGGTCGACACCAACAGCGGGGTCGCCTGGCCGGCGTACTGGGACAACAAGTGGTTCATCGGTGACCAGTCGAACTCCGGCAACCGGGTCGCGGTCACCGTCGACCCGGCCAACGTACCGAGCCAGGGGGCGCCGGCCTTCGCCGAGGACCTGCGGGCGATCATCCCGGGCGGCAGCGGTGGCGCCCAGCTCCAGTCCTGGATGGACGCGAAGTTCGGCCCGGACGGCGCGCTCTACATGCTCGACTACGCGAGCGGCTTCTTCAGCCTGCACAGCAACCAGAAGCTGATCCGGATCACCTACCACGGCGGGGCGGAGACGCCCGGCCCGGAATACGCCTCGGCCCGGGTGACCGACCCGAGCCAGCCGCGTACGGTGCAGTTCTCCAGCCACCGGGTCGGCGGCGTCGCCTGGGAGTGGACCTTCGGCGAGGGCAACCGGACGTCGAACCAGCCGCACCCGACGTTCACCTACAGCAAGTACGGCACCTACCAGGCCAAGGTGAAGGTCACCTACGCCGACGGCGAGGTCGCCGAGCACACCGTCCAGGTCGACACCGGTTGTGTCGCACCCGACTCCCGCGAAACGGTGTGGCTGCTCGACAGCGACACCGAGGTGGCGAACCGGGAAGTCGGCGGCGGCTGCACGATCAACGATCTGATCGACGACGAACGGGAATGGCCCAACCAGGGCTCGTTCACCAGCCACCTCGACGAGCTGGTGGCGGCACTCACCTCCACCCGCGTGATCAGCGCCGAGGAGGCGGCCGCGCTGCGTGCGGCCGGTGCCGCGTCGCCGATCGGCCGGACCGCCGGCTACAAGCCGCTGTTCGACGGTACGGCGTACTCGCTGGCCGACTGGCGGCAGGCGCCCGGCGGGTCGTTCAAGGTGCACCCGGACGGCACGATGAGCACCTCCGGCGGCCTCGGAATGCTCTGGTACGCCAAGGAGGAGTTCGCCGACTACTCGATCAAGCTGCGGTTCCGGGACAGCTCACCGGGCACCGTCCGGGCCAACAGCGGCGTCTTCGTGCGGTTCCCGGACCCGCGTACGCCGCTGGAGGAACGACCGGCGGGCAGCTGCGGAACCATGGGCTCGGCGCGTACCTCGCCGGCCTGGGTGGCGATCTTCTGCGGCCACGAGATCCAGCTGTACGACGGGGAGACCGGCGAGACCCAGAAGACCGGCTCGGTCTACAACTTCCAGCCCAACAATCTAGAGCAGGCCCGGACCACCCCGAAGGGGGAGTGGAACGACTACGAGATCCGGGTCGTCGGACAGCGCTACACGATCATCCGCAACGGCGTGACGATCAACGTGTTCGACAACGTCCCGGGCAAGCAGTCGTCGCGGGCCGGTGACCCGTCGACGGATCTGCGCCAGTTCACCAGCGGCTTCGTCGGGCTGCAGAACCACGGCAACAACGACGTGATGGAGTTCCGCGACGTCAGGGTGCGCAAGCTCTGACGGACCGGCGGGTGCCGGGTACGGGCGGCGGCCCGTACCCGGCACCACCGTGTGTGGGTCCTGTTCGGATTCGCGGCTAGGCCGTGAACCAGTCGCCGCGGACCTGCGGCGAGCCGGTCGGCACGCTCGGCGACGGCACCGGATTGTGCGCCCAGCGGACCGCGTTGGCCAGCACCCGCCGGATCTGCGGATGGTGGTAGACCGGGTAGAGCTCGTCGCCGGGGGAGAAGTAGAAGATCCGGCCGTTGCCGCGGGTGAAGCAACAACCGCTGCGGAAGACCTCTCCGCCGGTGAACGAGCTGACGAAGACCAGCTCGTCGGGTTGGGGGATGTCGAAGAACTCCCCGTACATCTCCTGCTGCGGAATCTGGATGGGGTGCGGCACCCCCTGCGCTATGGGATGGGTCGGGTTGACGGTCCAGACCAGTTCCCGTTCGTCGGCCTTGCGCCAGCGCAGGTTGCAGCTCGTCCCCATCAGCCGCGTGAAGATCTTGGACAGGTGGCCCGAGTGCAGCACGACCAGGCCCATGCCGGCCAGCACCCGCGCCTGGACGCGGGCGACGGTTTCGTCGGTGACCCGGTGGTGGGCCTTGTGGCCCCACCACAGCAGCACGTCGGTGTTCTCCAGCAGCGGCTGCGGAAGACCCTGGCCGGGCTGGTCCAGCGTGGCGGTGGTGACGGTGGTGTGGTCGCCGAGCAGGTCGCGCAGCCCTTCGGCGATCGTGGTGTGCAGTCCGTGCGGGTAGATCCCGGCGACCGGGCCGCTTCGCTGCTCGTCGGTGTGTTCGTTCCAGACGGTCGCGCGGATGGCTTCTGACACCGGGTCGGCTCCTTCGACTGCCGCTCGTCACGGCTGCGGGTGTGCGGGCTTCAGGTACGTCCGGCCCACCGGGCACCCAGGCGCTGCCGCATCGCCCGGGCGCTCGCCCGGTATCCGATGGCGTCGGCGGCATGGCCGAGTTCGCGGTAGACCTCGGCCAGGGTGTCGAGACTGTTGACGAGGTCGGGGTGGTCGGTGTCGAAGAGGCGCAGGCGCATGGCCAGGCCCTCCTCGGCGTGCCGGCGGGCCGGTTCGAGATCGCCGAGCATGCGTTCGTCCTCGGCGAGATTGTTGAGACTCCGGGCGACGTCCCGGTCGTCGGGCAGGTGTCCGCGGCGGCAGAGCCCGCGCCGGATGTCGAGCGCCTCGCGGTCCAGCGGGTGTGCCTGGGCCGCCTCCCCGCATCCCCGGTGGTCGCTGGCGAGGCTGGTGAGGCTACGGGCCAGGTGCTCGGCGGCGTTGTCGTCGCCGTCGGTGGACAGGTCCCGGCGGACCCGCAGGACGTGCGCGTCGAGGACGAGGGCCCGGCGGAACTGCCTCATCTCACGCAGGTTGTAGGCGACGTTGTGGTAGCCGTCGGCGAGTTCCGCGAGGCTGAGCCGGCCGGCCCGGTGGAGCCGCCGGCGGATGCCGAGCGCCTCCCGGTGGAGGTGGAGGGCCGCCTCGGGGCTGATTCCGGTACGGAGCAGGTAGCGTGCGGTTCCCAGCAGCAGGTCGGCGCGTTCGCGGGTGTCGACACGCTGCTCGCGTACCTGCCGCAGGACCGCCTGGACCCGGCCGAGCAGCGGGGTGCAGGTCGACCAGTCGGCGGGATCCAGCGGATCCCGGGGAAAGACCGTGATCAGGTGGCCGGGAGAACTGGTGACGCTCAGCTCACGGCCGATGGTCCGGGCGGTACGCAGCACGCCCAGGCCGTGCCGCAGGCCGCGGCAGAGCCGGGTGACCGGACGGAGTTCGGTGTCGTGCAGGATGTCGTGCAGGACGGCGAGCCATTCGGCGACCTGGTCGTCACGGATCTCCCTGGGGATCTGCCGGGGCAGGCGCCGGGCGGCGAGGCGGACGGGTAGCTCGGGCAACTGTTCCAGCCGGCCCCGGATCTCCTCGCTGGCCAGGTCGCACAGCACGGCGACGATGACGGCGGCCAGCAGGGCCCACACGATGTCGATTCCGTCGGTCAGTTGCTCGAGGAGCCCGCTCATCTACAGCCCTTCTCCCGAGGGTGCGATTGCCTGACTTGGCTCGGGCCCGGACCGGATGCCGGGCGTGGTGGCGCGGCGTTTTCCGTTTCAGACGTCGTCGGCGAGACGCGGGGTCCAGGCGGGACGTCCGTCCCGGTGGGGCGGCGCGTCCGATACCGCGGCCGTCGGTCGGAGCTGTTCGGTCAGCGTGACCAGTTCGCGGCGGGCGGCGTGCGTGCCCTGTGGGCTGAGCCGGTAGAAGTGGCGGGCCGGTCGGCCGGCGGTGACCGGGTCGATGTCCTCCGGCTCCCGGATGAGCCACCCGGCGCTCTGGAGGCGGGCGAGGATGGGGTAGAGCTTGCCGCTCGGGAAGCCGGTGAGCCGCATCAGCTCGTAACCGTGGTGGGGTTGGGCGACGTCGTCCAGGAAGATCCGCAGGACCCTCGCGACGGCGACGGTGACTCTGACGGTCATGAGTAAAAGGCTTACATAGGGTCGGAGAGGTGTCAACGGCCGTACACGACGGGCCGGGGTCGGGTCGCCCCGACCCCGGCCGGCGTGCCTACAGCGAGCGCTTGTTGAGCAGGCGGTTCGGGGTGCCCGACAGGCTGCCGGTCACCACCCCGACGGTGGCGTTGTTGACGATCCAGGCGTGCACGGTGGCCTGGCTCGCGTCGCCGTACGTCGCCTTGTAGAGCACCGCGATGCCGGCCGCGTGCGGCGTCGCCATCGAGGTGCCGTTCATGCTGCCGGTCCGGTTGCCCGGAAGGGTGGAGACGATCGCCGAGCCCGGTCCGTAGAGGTCGACGCACGGGCCGACCGAGGAGTAGGTGGCGCGGGCGTCGGTCGACGTGCTCGCCGCCACGACGAGCGAGGCGGTGAGGTTGCGCGGCAGCCGGTCGCAGGAGTTGCCGCCGGTGTTGCCGGCCGAGGTCGCCAGGAAGACGCCGGCGTTCATCATGTTGGTCAGCGCGGTGGCCAGGGTGGCGCTGTACGTCATGTTCCACGAGGTGTTGGCCACGGCCGGCTTGATGTGGTTGTTGGTGACCCAGTTGACCGCGGCGACGGCGCCCGCGGTGCTGCCGCCGCCGGCGCAGTTCAGCCACTTGACGCCGTGCAGCCGGACGGACTTCGCCACGCCGTACGAGGTGGCGCCGATGGTGCCGGCGACATGGGTGCCGTGGTTGTTGCAGTCGGTGTTGTTGGTGTCGACGGAGTTGAAGTCGAACGAGGCCCGGCCGCCGAAGTTGGGGTGGGCGGGGTCGACGCCGGAGTCGATGATGTACGCGTGCACGCCGGCGCCGGTCGCGTTGTAGGTGTAGCTGGCCGACAGCGGAAGGTTCGTCTGGTCGATGCGGTCGATGCCCCAGGACGGCGGGTTGGTCTGGGTGGCGTCGAGCACGTTCTCGTGCCAGGCGTTCTGCTCGATGCTCACCACGTCGGAGCTGTGCGACAGCTCCTTGACCTGGGCGGAGGTGAGGTCGGCGGCGAAGCCGTTGACCCCCTTGCCGAAGTTGACGCTGGCGTTGGCCTTCAGGGCGCGCAGGGCGACGGACGGGTCGGCGCCCTCGCGGAACGTCACGAGGTAGGAGCCGGGGATCAGGGTCGTGTGGCGGTCGACGGCGGGGGCGGTGATCGGGACCGCCGCCGCGCGGTAGGTCGCGCCGGCCGCGGCCTGGGCGGGGGCTGGCAGGGCCACGACGGTGGCCAGTGTGGTGGCGGTGGCGGCGGTGAGAGCGAGCAGGCGTGGGCGCCAGGACCTCGTGGGGGGCACTTATCCTCCCGAAAAACCGGACGTCGTACTGATTTACGACGGTGAGTGTCGAGAGAATACATAGATAACGTTACATGAATCAATCCGTGGTGCGCGGTGCCGGCCCAGGTGCGGCCTTCGGCGCGGGGCGGATCGCCGGTCGCCGCGCGGATAATGATTTGCGGATCTCACTACGGAATGTAGCGTCCACCGCGCGCAGAGCCGCCCGTACGGCGTGGCTGGAGTACGTCTCACGAGGGGCGCGTCGGAGCATGACAGTCGGGCGGACCACGACGACGCCGCCGCGCAGCCGGGGCGGGGCGGTGCTGATCGGCGCCCTGGTGGTCGACTCCATCGGCAACGGGTTGTTCCTGCCGCTGGGACTCATCTTCTTCACCCGGGTCACCGACGTGCCGCTCGCCCTCGTCGGCGTGCTGCTCAGCGTCGCCAACCTGATGCAGTTGCCGGTCCCGCTGGTCGCCGGGGCGCTGGCCGACCGGTTCGGGGCCCGCCCGCTGGTCGTGCTGGCCCAGGTGTTGCACGCGGCCGGCTACCTCGCCGCCGGGCTGGTGACCGGCCCGGCCGGCATCCTGGTCGCGGCCGTGCTGACCGCGCTCGGCGTGCGGTTCTTCTGGTCGACGATCTTCACCCTGATCGCCGACTACGTCGACGGCCGGCCCGGCACGACGAGCAGGGACTACTGGTACGGCTGGGCCAGCATGTCACGGACCGCCGGCCTGGGCATCGGCGGCGTCCTGACCGGAATCGTCATCGCCAGCCCCGGCACCGACGCGGACGTCTTCCGGATGATCGCGTTCGGGGCGGCCGCCTGTTTCGCGGTCGCGGCGGTGGTCATCGCCGTCGCCGTACGGGCACCGGGGGGCACGGCGCACGGTACGGCGACCCTGGCGGGCTACCGTGAGTTGCTGCGCGACCGGCCCTACCTGGGGCTGATCGGGGTCAATGCCGTCTTCGCGCTGTCGACGATCATGCTGGCCCTGGCCCTGCCGACCGTGGTGGTGATCCAACTCGACGCGCCGGCCTGGCTGGTGTCCGGCATCCTGGTCGGCAACACGGTCGTGGTGTCGCTGGTGACGGCGCCGGTCGTGCTGCGGCTACGGCCGTACCGGCGCACCCGCGTCCTCGCCGTGGCGGCGCTGCTCTGGGCGTCGTGGAGCGTGCCACTGGCGGTCCTGCGGCCCGGACAGTCGTGGTGGGTGGTGCCCGTTCTGGCCGGCGCGACCGTGCTCTACACCGCGGCGTCGGTCGTGCACGCGCCGGTCTCGGCGGGCCTCGCCGCGGCCGCCGCACCGCTCGCCACCCGCGGCCGCTACCTGGCGACCTTCCAGTACTCGTTCACCCTCGCCGAGATCGTCGGCCCCGGCTTCTTCACCACGCTCTTCGCGATCCGGCACGGGCTGCCGTGGCTCGCGCTCGCGGCGCTCAACGGTCTCGCGGTCGTGGCACTGCTGGCCCTGGAGCGGCGCCTGCCGGCCCCGGCGCTGCGCGACGGATGACCGCGCCGGACGCCCGGTGACGGCGCCACAGGGCCGACGACCACGGCGCCACCCGCGACGGTGCCGCCGGCCGGAACGGCCGGCGGCACCGGCGCACCGTCAGTCCGTGCCCAGCATCGCCCGCTCGGCCGCGGTGAACGTCGGCCCGTCCGGCGCCGGCCGGCGCGGCCCGAGCAGCGTCGCCAGGGCGACCCGCGGCCGGACGAGCCGGTTCGCCTTCGCCGAGAGGGTGAGCACCTCGACGAGTTCGCGGGCCACGTCCGGCCGGTCCAGGGCGGTCCGCATCAGCCGGGTCTGGTAGCGCCACAGCATCCGTTCGGCCCGCCCGGGTGGGCGGCCACGCGCCCCGGGAAACCGGACGTCGGTGCCGGTGGCGTGCTCCCACGCGGCCGACGCGGTGGCCGCGATCCGGCGCTGGACCGTACGCGCCAGCCCGGTCCGCGGCCCGGCCCCGGCCAGCGCCGCGCCGAGGGCGGCGGCACCGTGCGCGGCGACCGACATGCCGTGGCCGTACACCGGGTTGTAGCTGGCGACGGCGTCGCCGAGGACCACGAAGCCGTCCGGCCAGGCGGGCAGGCGTTCGAAGCGGCGCCGGCGGTTGGCGGTGCTGTTGGTGACCGTGACCGGGCCCAGCGGTTCGGCGTCGGCGATGAGGTCGGCGACGACCGGGTGCCGCATCCCACGGGCGAAGGCGACGAAGTCCCGCTCGTCGGCCGACGGCCGGCCACCGCGGGTGCCGGAGAGCGTGACCAGCCACCGGCCGTCCTCGATCGGCATCAGGGCGGCGGTCTGGCCGGGCCGGTCCTGCCCGGGGTCGGCCTGGATGTTCACGATCGGGAACCGGTGCGCCGCCGCGGCCGGGGCCCGGAAGACGCGGGTCGCGTACCGCAGTCCGGAGTCGACGACGTCCTCGGCGACCTCGGGCACGCCGAGCGACCGCAGCCAGTGCGGGGCGCGGGAACCCCGGCCGGTCGCGTCGACGACCAGCCCGGCGTCCAGCGTCCGCCCGGTGTCGTCGGCCAGGTCCTCGACGCGTACGCCGGTGACCCGGCGGTGGTCGCCGCGCAGCCCGGTCGCCTCCGTACGGTCCACCAGGCGTACCCCGGGCAGGGCGAGCACCTGCTCGCGGACGACCCAGTCCAGCAGCCCGCGGCTGCAACTGATCACGAAGTGGTCGCTGGTCCAGCGGGGCAGCCAGCCGCCGGGAAGCAGCATGACGTAGCCGTCCGGCAGCCCGATCCGGTGCGCGCCGGCGGCGAGCCACCGGTCGGTGGTGCCGGGCAGGAGAGACTCGATGATCCGGGCGCCGCTCGACATCAGGACGTGGGCGTGCTGGCCCTGGGGCAGGCCGCGCCGG
Source organism: Polymorphospora sp. NPDC050346 (assembly GCF_040655695.1). NCBI lineage: Bacteria > Bacillati > Actinomycetota > Actinomycetes > Micromonosporales > Micromonosporaceae > Polymorphospora > Polymorphospora sp. NPDC050346. The sequence goes on from NZ_JBFAKM010000008.1 coordinate 160,624, forward strand.
GGCCGTGGTCCGGGTTCGAGCCGGTCCCGTTCGACGACGGTGACCTCGCCGATGTGCGGGTGCCGGGCGAGTACGGCGGCGGCGAGCAGACCGGCGATCCCGGCGCCGAGTACGACGGCGGGTGTGGTTGCCATGGCTCATCTCCGTTCGAGGACTGGTCGGTTCGGGTCGCCGTACGCCGGGGTCTCGTCGCCGAGTTCGGCGGTCAGCCGCGACAGCCGGTCGAGGGTCTGGTCCCGGTGCTGGTCCAGCCAGCCGGCGCGGGCGGTCACACAGATGGCGCCGGCGATCTGGCCGTAGCGACGCAACGGCACGGCGAGGGTGTTCCAGCCGGCGACCGGCGACGGGCCGTAGGTGTGGCCGGTGCCGGCCCGGCCCCGCCCCCCGGTGTCCGCCCCGCCGCGCCGGCCGTTGCCGGCCGGGCCGCCGGCCGCCATGTGCGCCAGGATCAGCCGGCCGGGCGCGTCGACGGTGAGCGGGGCGCAGAACACCATGTCGGTGGCGAGCAGCCGTTCGGCGTCGCTGAGCAGTTCGTCGTGCTCGGGGGCGAAGTACGCCAGGCAGTACCGCATCGGCGGGTCGAGGACGAGGGGAACGTAGAGCAGGACGGACTGGCCGGTGCTCTCCTGGAGTGCGGCCAGGCCGAGCCGGATCCGGCGGGAGACGGCGAGCGGCAGGCTCACCGGCACGGTCGGCTCCTGTGTCGCGGCGCCCTGGTCGCGCCACCTGATCAGGGCGTACCGGCCGCGCTGGGCCTTGGTCACGGTCCCGGCGCGGATGCCCGCCTGGAGGATGCGATGGGCGGTCGACGGGCCCAGCCGGGCCTGGGCGGCCACGTCACGCAGCCGGTGCGGCCCGGGGCCGAGCGACTCCAGGGCATCGAGAAGCTCGAAGACCCGGTCGTTTGAGGTTCGTGCGAAATCTAGGCCCATCGTCACGCTGACGTTCTCCTTACGTACTGATGTGTTGAGTGGGCGCGTGGCCGGCCGCGACGGCGGCCGGCCACGCCGCCCGTGCCGTGCGGTCAGAACATTCCGTTGGGGACGCGGGCCGTTTCCGGTACGGGCTGTTCCACGTCCCAGTGCTCGATCAGCCGCCCGTCCTCGATCCGCCACAGGTCGACGACGGCCAGGCCGGGACCGGCGTCGTCGCGCAGCCGCATGTGGTGGTGTACGGCGACCAGGTCGCCGTCGGCGAGGATCCGCTTGATGTCGGAGCTGCCGCCGGCGAAGGCGGCCTCGCGCAGGTGGTCGACGTAGGCGTCGCGGCCCGACGGCGCGTCGGGGCTGTGCTGCCGGAACCGCTCGTGGATGAGTTCGGTGACGGCGTCGAGGTCGCGGTGGACGAAGAACTGCTCGTAGAGGCGCCGGACGAGTTCCTTGTTGTGTTCGGGCGTGGTCATGCGGTGTTCCTTCCTTCGACGGGGGTTTCCCAGTGGACCGGCAGCCGGTGCAGGCCGTGGAAGTCCATTGAGTCCTTGATCTGCGGCGCCCGCGCCTCGTCGGCGAGACGCAGGCCGGGCAGCCTGCCCAGGAGGCCGGCGAGGGCCGTACGCAGCGTGGTGCGGGCGAGGTAGTGCCCGAGGCACTGGTGCGGGCCGAACCCGAACGCCAGGTGCCGGCGGGCGTCGGCGCGGGCCAGGTCGAGGGTGTCCGGTTCGGTGAACCGCCGCGGGTCGGCGTTCGCGGCCGGTAGGCCCAGGACGACGCCCTCGCCGGCCCGGACGATCCGGTCGCCGACCTCGATGTCGGCGGTCGCGACCCGGGCCAGCCCGAGCTGGATGATGCTGTGGAAGCGCAGCAGTTCCTCGACCGCGTTCTGCTGCCCCTGCGGGCCGGCGGCGAGGAAGTCCGCGCCGGCCGCCGGATCGTCCAGCAGGGTCCACGCGCTCAGCGCGAGCATGTTCGCGGAGGTGTCGTGGCCGGCGGCGACCAGCAGCACGAGGTTGTCCACCACCTCCTCGTCGGTGAGCCCGCCGGTGGTGACGAGCCGGCTGGCGAGGTCGTCGCGGGCCCGGCGGCGCCGGTCCCCGACCAGGTCGGCGACCAGGGCGGTGATCGCCGCGCTGGCCGCCGCCTTCTGCCCGGCCGAGCGGGTGCCGTCGGTGAGCACGTGGGTGTTGTGTTCGAAGACCTCGTGCGACTCGTAGCCGAGGCCGATCACGTGGCAGATGGTGCGCGAGGCGACCGGCAGCGCGAACCGTTCGACGAGGTCGGCCGGTACCGGCCCGGCCAGCAGGCCGTCGACGGCCCGGTCGACGATGCGGTCCAGTTCCGGTTGCATGCGCGCCACGGCCGGGACGGAGAACTCGGCGCCGAGGACGCGGCGGAGCCGTTCGTGCGCGGCGCCGTCCAGCCCGATCAGCGAACGGCTCAGCGGCGGCACCTCGACCGCCGACCCGAAGGCCGGATAGCCGGGGTGGGTGGAGTCGGAGCTGAGCGCGGGGTGCCGCAGCAGGCGCCGTACGTCGTCGTAGCGGGTGACGAGCCAGGCGGGGCGGCCGCCGGGGAGCACGACCGGGGTGACCGGTGCCTCCTCGCGCCACCGCGCGTACTCCGGTGGTGGCCGCAGCGGGCAGGACCGCTCGGCGGGATAGCGGTTCATGCGGCGGCTCCGGTGAGGGCCTCCACGTCGGCGGCGGCCCGCAGCAGGTGGTGGTCGCTGCCCGGGGCACCGACGAGTTGCAGGCCGACGGGATGGCCGGCGGCGGTCCGGCCGCACGGCACCGTGACGGCCGGGCAGCCGGCCATCGGGGCGAGGGTGGCGAGCGGCCAGACCGCGGCGGCCCGGTCCAGGTGCGGCCGGTCCGGGTACGGGCTCGGGCGGTCGGGGACCGGCCACGGCGGTACGCCGAACGTGGGGATGGCGAGGATGTCGTAGCGGCCGAGGAAGGCCGCCGCCGTCCGCCGGAACCCGGCCCGGGTCCGCCGGGCGGCGGCGAGGCGGTCGGCGCTGACGCCCCGGCCGGCGGCCACCTCGGCCCGCAGCACCGGGCCGACGGCGGTGCGGTGCCGGTCGACCCGGTCGCCGTGCAGCAGCGCGGCCCGGTGCGCCAGCAGGGTCAGGCACGCGTCGTGTACGCCGTCGACGCCCGGCGCGTCCGGCTCGACCCGGTAGCCGGCGTCGGGCAGCCGCTCGGCGGCGCGGGTGCACAGCCGCCGTACCTCGGGGTCGACGGGGACGGTGCCGCCGAGGTCGGCACTGAACGCGACCCGTGGTTCGCGGGACCAGGTGGGAGCCCGAACGGGTTCGGCGACCATGGCCGCGAACAGCAGCCCGGCGTCGGCGGCGGTGCGGGCCAGCGGGCCGTGGACCTCGAACCCGACCGGGTCGGTGGTGCCGGCGGGTACGAGCCCGGGCGTGGGGCGCAGGCCGACGACGCCGCAGAAGGCGGCCGGTATCCGGATCGAGCCGGCGGTGTCGGTGCCGTGCCCGCACCAGATCTCGCCGGCGGCGACCGCGGCCGCCGCCCCGCCGCTCGACGCTCCACAGGAGACAGTGGCGTCGACCGGGTTGGCGGTACGCCCGGACAGTTCGTTGACGGTGTCGGCGCCGGCGCAGAACTCCGGCAGCGCGGTCTTGCCGACGACGATCCCGCCGCGCCGCTCGATCCGTTCCACCAGCGGGTCGCAGCGGGTCGGCACGTTGTCGCGGTAGGCGGGGGAGCCGTACGTCGTCGGCACCCCGGCGACGTCGACGACGTCCTTCACCAGCACCGGCAGGCCGGCGAGCCAGGCCGGGTGCCCGGCCTCGGCGGCGTCCGCGCAGAGCCGGTGCGCCCGGGCCCGGGCGCGGGCCAGGCAGGCGGTGGTGAGGGCGTTGACGACCGGTTCGGCCTCGGCGAGGCGGACCTCGACCGCGTCGAGCAGTTCGAGCGGGCTCACCTGCCGGTCGCGGAGCGCCTCGACGACCCGTACGGCGCTCAGGCGCAGCAGATCATCCATTGCCGCCACCGGGAAGCGGCCACTTCGCGTGGGCGGCCCGGCGACCGAACTGGTGCACCTCGGTCCGGAAGCCGGCCGGGACGCGCCGGACGAGTACGTCCGCCGGGTGGTCGAGTTCGACGAACCGGAGGAACCGGGCCGACATCGACATCGGGGTGAAGTACGGGTCGCCGGACTCGGCGACGACCGCCTGCCGCATCGCCTCGGTCAGCAGCATGCCCGGGGTGTGGTCGGTGGGGTTGTCGAAGAAGTTGGCGTGCCCCGGGTCGATCCGCAGCCGGTAGGCCGTGCCGTCGGGGGCCTCCTCGCCGGGGGAGAGGACGACGTCACCGGGGGAGAGGACGACGTCGCGTTCGAGGGCCCGGCCGACGGTGCGCGCCGCGACGGCCGGGCCGGGGACGACGTCGGCGACCACGACCTCCAGCGGGTCGCGGCCACGGACCTTGAGGTAGCGGTCGGCGGGCGGCACGACCGCCTGTCCGCCGCCGCTGCCGACCAGGCGGCCGTCGCGGTACATCCGGCACGACACCTGCGTCTGCATGATCGTGTGGCCGTCGGGTTCCTCGTGGTCGCACTCGACGGTGACGACGAGTTCGGTCGGCTCGTCGGTGATCGTGAGCCCGTCCGGCTCGGCGGTGTAGTGCACCGAGCGCATGATCTGCATGGTGGCCAGCGGTACGTCGTCGAGGACGTGGGCGAGCAGCAGCGAGCCCTGCCGGAGGGTCTCCAGGACCAGCAGCGGGTCGTGCCGGGCCGGGTCGAGCAGGCTGTAGTAGCCGCCGAGGCGGGGCCAGACCGCGCCGGCGGTCACCGTCGTCGCGGTCCTGGTCCAGCTGGTGATCAGTACGGTCGTGGTGTCGCCCCGGTCGACCAGGGCGCGGGGCACGGTCTGGTCGAACGTGATGCCGGTGGTCATGCTGTCTCCTCCAGGGTGGTGGTCGGGCCGGATGCGGTGGTGACCGGGTCCAGGTCGGCGCTGACCGCGGCCGGGGTGAAACCGGTGCCGGTGTGCCGCAGGCAGACCGCGCCGTGCGGCGGCACCTCGACGGCGACGGCGGCGCCGCGCAGCGTGCGGCGGACGGTGACCGGCCGCGGGCCGAGGTTGAACACGAACATGGCCAGCGGCTGCCCGGCGGCGTCGACGTGGACGAACGCCACGGCCGGGTCGGTGTCGGGGTGGGCGTGCCGGGGCGGCGGGAGCAGCCGCAGCAGCGGCGTGCGGTCCGGCGCGTCCGGCCGGAACACCGGCAGCGGGCCGGGCGGGCCGCCGGCCGCCCCGGCGAGCAGCACCACCGGGTGGCCGGCGGCGCGGTGGTCGCGGATCAGTTCCGCCAGCCTCGGGTCCGGGCCGGCCGGCCCGACCGGTACGAGCCAGGGCACACCGGCAGCGGCGTCGGCCGCGTTCGTCTCGGTGACCACGTCGAGCTGGAACTGGTGCCGCTCCATCAGGTCGACGGCGAGCCCGGCCACGGTCCGCAGCGCGGGCGCGGCCGGGACGCCGTCGCCGGGCCACGCCTCGGCGCGGGCGACGGCCTCGGGGACCAGCAGGACGGCGTCGGCGGCGAACCGGGCGCCGGCCAGTCCGGCGTGCGGGGCGCGGACCAGGTCGCGCAGCGCGTGCAGGGCGTGCAGGTTGGCGCCGGCGGTGCCGTCCTCGCGCAGCGGGGCACCCGGGCAGTACGGCGGCGCGTAGTCCAGCGGGTCCAGGCCGTCGGCGCGTACGCCGTCGGGGGCGAGGTCGATCAGCGGACCCCAGTGCCCGGTGGCGCAGGCGGTGTAGACGCTGCAGCTGCGCGAGCCGAGCGCCAGTGCCAGCAGCGACTGGAACAGCGCGTTGCCGGGGCGGGCGAAGGCGGGGTCGGTCCAGGTGAATCCCCAGTTGTCCTCGACGTTGCTGGACCGGCGGGTCCGTACGCCGAACCAGTGCGACGCGAACGCGGCCCGGGACCTCGCCGGGTTGCCGACCCAGGCGGTGTAGCCCTCGCGCAGGCCGGTCTCGTCCAGCCGGGCGGTACGCAGCAGCCACGCCGCGGCGCCGCCGGCCGGGCCGTCCAGCGCCGGCAGGGGCAGGTTGACCGTCGCCACCCGGCGGGTTTCCGGGGACAGGTCGGCGGCGAGGTCGAGGTACCGCTCGCGCAGCAGTTCGCCGCCGTACCAGGCCCAGGCCGCCCGCAGCGGCGGTGGCCAGTCGGCGGGCCGGGTGTCGCGTACCGTGGCGGCGAGCGCGGAGCCGGCGGCCCGCAGCCGCTGCGCGAAGGCGGCGAGCACGGGGGCCGCGAAGTCGTGCGCGGTCGCCGGCCGGTTCGCGTCGCTGTAGATGCCCTCGTTGCCGATCTGGACGGCGACGACCGGCCCGTGCGGGGCGAGCGTACGCGCCAGGACCTGCCGGTCGACCGCGGCCAGCCAGTGCCGGACCTCGGCCCGGAACCGGGGGCAGGACAGGCTCGGCAGCGGCAGCCCCTGCGACGTGACCGGCCGGCCGGTCACGTCGAGGACGGCGGTGTACGCCGGGTCGGCGGCGGGGCTGACCCGGTCGGGCAGGCCGCCCAACTGCACCTCGGCGTGGATGAACGGCCCCGGCTTGAGCAGCACGCCCAGGCCGGCGCTCTGCGCGAGGGCGATCAGCCGCAGCAGGTCCCGCTGCGGTTCGCGGGCGCCGGTGAAGTCGTACCGGCGCGGGGCGACCTCGTGGAAGCGCCACGGCAGGTAGCAGGTGACGACGTCGATGCCGGCGTCGGCCAGCGCCGCCAGGTTCGGCCCCCAGCGGTCGGGGTCGGCGCGGTAGTACGGGTACTCGCCGTAGACGACCGGTCGGGGGCTCATCGGCCACCGCCGGTGGTGATGACGACCTTCATGCCGCTGTACTGCGCGGCCGTGCCCGGGGCGATGCCGAGGGTGTCGAGCGCGTCGGCGAAGTCGTCCAGCCGTACGTGGTGGCTGACGAGCCCCTCCAGCGGCAGGTCCCGGGCCAGTTCGACGGCGCGGACGAAGATGTGGCTGTTGTAGTCGCCGGCCCCGATGACGCTCAGCCCGCGCCTTAGCAGGTCGAGGGGGCGCAGGGTGGCGGCCGCCCGCTCGTGGAAGCCCATGACGACGATCCGGCCGGCGTCGTCGGCGATCTCGCAGGCCCGCTCGAGCAGCGGGCCGACGGTGTCGACGACGAGGGCCGCCGACCGGGCGGCGACCAGGTCGGGTTCGGTGACGGTGACCGCGCTGCCGGGGATGCCGGCGAAGTAGGTCCGCGCGGCGGCCCGGCGGTAGGGGTCGGGTTCGGCGAGCCGGGCCCGGGCGCCGGCGTGGTCGGCGAGCAGGGCGACCAGGACGCCGATCGGCCCGCCGCCGAGGACGACGACGTCGTCACCGGTCCGCAGCCGGCCCGCCGCCAGGTTGTTCATGACGCAGGCGAGCGGTTCGACCAGTACGGCGCGGTCGTAGGACATGCCGTCCGGCAGCCGGTGGAGGAACCGCTCCTCCAGCCGCAGGTGTTCGGCGAAGGCACCGTCGCGGTCGATGCCGATCTCGTTGCCGGCCTTGTGCAGGCAGAAGTTCAGGGCGCCGCGCCGGCACCACCGGCACAGGCCACAGTAGAGAGTCGGGTTCGCCACCACCCGGTCGCCGGGCGCGAGCGTGGTCACGCCGGCACCGACCTCGACGACCTCGCCGACCGCCTCGTGTCCCATGACCACACCGGGCACGGCCGGGAACTTCCCCAGCAGCACCCCGCGGTCGGTGCCGCAGAAGCCGGTCTGCACGACGCGTACGACGACGTCGTCGGGGGCGGTGACCCGCGGCCGTGGACGGTGGACCAGCCGCAGGGTGCGGTCCGGTTGCAGGACGAGGGCCTTCACGCGAATCCTCCGGAATGCCAGCGGATGTTGTCGAGCAGGGCGCGGTGCAGCGCCGGGTTGGCCGCCGCGACGCACGACCGCTGACCGGCCGGGTCGATGGCGAACAGCGGCATGTCGTCCAGCGGGGCGCCGTAGCCGTCGGTCACCGTGACCCCGGCTCGCCGGGCCAGGTAGACGGCGGCGGCGATGTCGTACGGGAAGAGGTGCAGGATGTTGCCCCGGCCGGCCCGGCGGAACGCGGCCTCGGTGCCCGGGTGGTCGCGCAGGATCCGGTTGCCGACGTCGACGAACGCGTCGAGCTGGCCGGTGACGATCCGGGTGATCGAGTACGAGGCGCTGTTGAACACGAACACCCCGCCGGTGTTCGCCGACGCGTCCACCAGGTGCTCGTACGCCTCGCACATCAGGCGCATCGGGTGCCCGTTGAACTCCAGCGACCAGAACATCCGGGTCAGGTCGGTGTTCGGGCTGAGCCGGGGCACCGGCCACGGGTAGCCGGCCGCCTCGACCCCGGTGGTGTCGTCGGCGTACAGCCACGCACCGGTCTTCAGCTCCAGCACGTGGGCGGCGGTCACGTCGCGCAGCGTCGGCCGGCCGTCGCCGATCGGTGCCGCCGCGATCGAGACGGTGCCCATCTCCAGCCCGGCCGACGCCGGCCGGGTGCCGTCGATCGGGTCGACGACGAGGACGTAGCGGGGGCCGGAGCCGGTGGTCCGGGTTCCCTCGTCCTCGGTGTGCAGCGCGACCGGGACGTGCGCGTGCCGGCACACGTATTCCCACACCGCCCGCTCGGCGACCTTGTCGATGTCGAACTGGGCGTCGCCGCCCGGCGCGTCGCCGAGGACCGCCCGCCCGCCGGCCGGAACGATCCCGGCGAGCGCGTCGCGCACCGCCCGTGCGGTGCCGGTGAGCAGCGCCCTCATGTGGCGACCTCGCGCAGCAGGGCGTCGAGGCGGTCGCAGATCAGGTCCGCCTCGTCGAGGGTGAGGATGAGCGGCGGGCGGATCTTCAGCACGTTGCCGTGGCCGTACCGGGAGGTGCGCAGGACCAGCCCGTGCCGCATCCCCCGCTCGGCCAGCTCGCCGGTCAGCGCCACCGCCGGCGCGTTGCCGGGCAGCACCAGCTCCACGCCGATCATGAGGCCGACGCCGCGTACGTCACCGATCGCGCGGTACCGCCGCTGGAGGTCCCGCAGCCGGGCCATGATGTGGTCGCCGGTGGCGCGTACGTTGGCCAGGAACTCCGGTCGCGCCACGATGTCCAGCGTCACGGCGGCGGCCGCGGCGGCCAGCGCGTTGGCGCCGTAGGTGAACGAGTGGTGGTGTGCGGGCAGCCCGGCCAGCCGCTCGCTGGTCAGGATGCCGGCGATCTGGGCGCCGCTGCCGCCGAGCCCCTTGCCGACGGTGATCGCGTCCGGCTCGACGCCGAAGTGCTGCGCCGCGAACATCCGCCCGGTACGGCCGATCCCGGTCTGGATCTCGTCGAAGATGAGCACGATGTCGTGCCGGTCGCAGAACTCCCGCAATCGCGGCAGATAGCCGTCCGGCGCCACCACGTTGCCGCCGTTGCCGGAGATGGGTTCGACGATGACGGCGGCGACCTGGCCGCCGCTGGCGTACTCGAGGAAGTCGTCGATCCGGTCCACGCACATCAGCGCGCAGCTCTCCCGCCGCTGCCCGTAGAAACAGCGGAAGCAGTACGGATCGGGAACCTGCACCGAGCCCGGATAGAGGATCGGGAACGGGGCCTTGCGGAATGCGTTCCCCGACATCGACGTCATCATCATCGTCTGCCCGTGGTGGCTGCGGAAAAGCGTGACGACCTCCCGCCGTCCGGTCGCCCGTTGGGCCATCTTGACCGCGCCCTCGTTCGCCTCCGAACCGCCGCCGACCTTGAGGTGGACCTGCACCAGGTTGGGCGGCGACTCCTCGACCAGCCGCCGTACGGTGCGGCTGACCGGGTCCACCTGGAACGTCGAGGTCGTGTGGATGAGGTTCGCGGACTGCTGCCGGATCGCCTCGATTACCGCCGGATGCGAGTAGCCCAGGCTGAGGTTGAACGTTCCGGAAGCGCAGTCGATGTACGCCCGCCCGTCCTCGTCGTACAGATAGATTCCCTCTCCGCGAACCATTCTGGTGTCGCTGACCGGGTAATAGAACGCGTCACGTATTGACGTATCCATTCCACCTCGATTCGGTATTCCAAAACCGCCCGTGGCGGCAATGCCCACCAAGCATGGGTACGGATAACAGTGATGTCAATGAATCATCTGGTTGTTCCGTGGGGCGCCGAAAGGGTGCGCGGAATTCCGCCAGCGGGAAGCATTCCATTCGTCTCTGGTCCGGTGTGGATACGGCGGGCCGGCGCCGGGCGGCCGCGGAGTCCGTCGGTGTGCCGCCGGCCGGGGAGGGCGGGGTGCCGGCGGCGGTGCGGGCACCGACGGCCGCGGGTCCGAGCTGGCGGGGCCGGTGGGCGGAAGGTGTCCCGAGGATTTCCCGGGCCCGGTGCCGGGGCGGGTGCGCCCGCCGTGCCGAATCCGTCTACGTGCGACGGTCGTGACTATCCCGGGATTTCGCCGGGTCGGTTTCTCCCATTACCGGTCGTGTCAACAGGTTCCCAATTCCGGGTCCGGTGTGGGACGACGGTCGGAGTGTCGGAGGTCATGTGCGGCGGGTCGGTCGGCCCCGGTGTCCGGCCCGCTGCCGGGCCGGGCCGGGCTCGGGCGCCACGGTCCCGGGGGCGGATCGGCGTCCGGTCGTCGCAGGTGGGGCCGGCTCGCGTCGGGCGCGGTCCGGTCGGGCCAGCCCGTCCTCGTGGTGGAGAGATGGGGTGACACAACGGCGCACGGTGGCCGAAACCTCTCGAACCGCTTCTCCCCATCCAATGCGACATATTGACCTGTATCAAGCAGATGTCAAGCCTTGAATGCTCTTTGTGAAGTCCTTGACGGGGTGACCACCCGTACGCAGAATATAGGCGGCCATCGCTTGATGGATCTTGATGGTCGACAATTCAGACTTCCGTTCATATGAACATGAGCAAACAAAGCCGAAACTCGGAATTTCGCCGCAAAGGTTCCGGCGACACGCGACCCGGCCCAATCGACGCGGCACCGGTCTGTGCCGGCCCCGGCCCGACCCGACGCGAGAAGGAGAGGCACAGTGGACCCGCTGGTCTCCGTCGTCATCCCCTGCTACAACCGGGCCCGCACGGTCGCGCTGTGCGTCGATTCGGTGCTCCGGCAGACCCACCCGGCCATCGAGATCATCGTGGTCGACGACGCGAGTGACGACGGCTCCGCGATGATCGCCGCGTCCGCCGGTGCCACCGTCCTGCGCCTGACCACGAACAGCGGGCCCGGCGCCGCCCGCAACCTGGGCGCCGAGCACGCGCAGGGCGAGATCCTGTTCTTCCTCGACGCCGACGTCGCGCTCGAACCGGGCAGCGTCGCCGCCGCGGTCGCGGAGCTGTCGTCGGCGCCCGGGCTCGGCGCCATCTGCGGCGTGCTCCGCCCGGAGTCGCTGCTGTCGCACAACCTCATCGCCGAATACCGGGCGTTGCAGATGTACCACTGGTGGCTGGCCCGGGAGGGCCCGATGGAAGGGCTGCACACCGCCCTGTGCGCGATGCGCGCCGACGTCTTCCGCGAGCTGGGGCCGTTCAACCCCGACCTGCGGCACACCGAGGCACCGGAGTACGGCTACCGGATCAGGCAGCGCTACGACGTACGCAGCACCGCCGCCATCGCCGGCGTACACGACCACGACACGACGCTGCGGGTCCTGCTGCCGAAGGTGTTCCTGCGGGCCCGGGCCAGCGCCTACGAGGTGCGGCCCGGCGAGGTCCTCGGCGGCGCCGCCTCCCGGGTGCTGGCCAGCGGCCTGATCCTCGCCGCCGCCCTCACCCTGCCCCTGCCGCTGGTCGTCGGCGCCGCCGGGCTCGCGGCGCCGCTGCTGCTCCTCGCGCTGGCCGTCGCACTCGAGGGCGGCACCTACCGGCGGGTGATGTCCGACCGTGGCGTCCGGTTCGGCCTGCGATTCGCCGCCGTCCACCTGCTCTACCAGCTCACGTCCGCGGCCGGCGCGGCGATCGGGACCGTCGAGCGGATCGTCCGCCCGGCCGCCCGGCGGGCCGCCCCGTCCGTCGGGGTGCCCCGGTGACCGTTGCCCCGCACACCGGCCCCGACCGCCGTACGGCCGCCACCGTGGCCGGCGTGCTCCTGCTGACCGTCGCCGTGACGGTCGCGGCGATCGCCGCCGTGCAGTGGGTCGCCGCACGGACCGGAAGCGCCTGGGCGCCCGGGGGCGACCTCGCGGTCTACCGGGACGCCGCCGCCACGGTCCTGGGCGGCGGATCGCCGTACGAGGTCAGCCGGGACGGGTACGGCTTCGTCTACCCACCGTTCGCCGTACTGACGCTGCTGCCCCTGGCAACCGTCGGCCCCTCGGTCGGCTACTGGGCCTGGACGGCGCTGTCGGCACTGGTCGTACCGGCCGTGGTGTGGCTCCTGGCCGGACACCTGGCGCCCGGCGACGGCCGGCGGCGGCTGGTGCTCTTCGCGGCCGGCACCCTGGCCGTGCTGCCGCTGTCGCCGATCGCCGGAACCCTGCTGCTCGGCAACGTCAACATCCTGCTGCTGGCGCTGGTGCTGGTCGACCTGCTCCGGATCCGGGGGCGCCACCAGGGGATCCTGATCGGCGTCGCCGCCGGGCTCAAGCTGACCCCGCTGATCTTCGTCGCCTACCTGCTGCTGACCGGCCGGATCAGGGCCGCGGTGACCGCGCTGGCGACGTTCGCCGCCACCGTCGTGGTCGGGTTCCTGCTCCTGCCGTCCGCCTCGGCCACCTTCTGGGGCGGCGCCTTCGTCGACGGCTCGCGCACCCGGCCGCCCGACGAGGAGGCGTACGGCAGTTCGCTGCGCGGGGCCACGCTGAACCTCCTGCCGGAATCGTGGCATCCGGTGTGGCTGCCGGTGAGTGTGCTGGCGGGCGTCGCCGGCCTGGCCGTCGCCGTGTGGGCGAGCCGGCGCCACGAGGAGCTGACCGGAATCCTGGCCTGCGCCGTCACCGGCCTGCTCGTCTCGCCGGTCACCTGGTACGCCCACTGGGTCTGGTGCGTGCCGTTGCTCGCCCTGCTGGCCGCCCGTCCCGGGCGTGAGATACCCGTCCTGCTGGCCGCCCGTTCCGGGCGTGAGATACCCGTCCTGCTGGCCGCCCGTCCCGGGCGTCCGGTGCTGGTCGGCGGCCTGTGGCTGGTCTTCGCCCTGCCGCTGCCCTGGTGGATCGCCCACGTCGTCGGCTGGGTGCCGCTGCCGGAACAGACCTGGGTGAGGCCGGTCGAACTGCTCTACACCCTGCTCGGGGCGGCGCTGCTGGTCCTGGCCGCGGTCCGGCTGCGCCGGACCGGCCCGGCGGCCGGTCCGGCACCCCGCCCGGCACGTTCTCCGGCGCCGGACCGCGTGACCGTCGAGGGGAGGCCGTAGATGGCACCGGCGGACGGGGTCGCGGTGATCGTGCCGAATTTCAACAAGGAGAAGACGCTGCGGGCGTGTTTGGAGTCGGTGTTCGGGCAGTCGTATGTGCCGGTCGAGGTGGTGGTGGTGGATGACCGGAGTACGGATGGTTCGCGGGAGATCGCGGCGGGGTTTCCGTGTCGGGTGGTGGAGTTGCCGGTGAATTCGGGTCCGGCGGCGGCGCGGAATGCGGGGGTGGCGGCGAGTTCGGCGCCGTTGTTGTTCTTTGTGGATTCGGATACGGCGTTGGCGCCGGATGCGGTGGGGAATGCGGTGCGGCTGTTGGTGGGGTCGTCGGGGGTGGGGATGGTGCAGGGGATCTATGACGCGCGTCCGTTGTTCGATGACGGTCCGGTGGAGGCGTACCGGGTGGCGTTCGAGCATTTCTGGCGCAAACGCAGCGTCGGGCGGCGGCGGGCGGCGACGCTGTTCGCGGCCAGCCTGATCCCGCGTACGGTGTTCGAGGAGACCGGCGGCTTCGACGAGCGGCTGCGCACCGGTGAGGACACCGAGTTCGGCACCCGGCTGCCCGACCGCTACCACCTCGTCGTCACCGACACCGTCGTCACCCGGCACGACGACGTCGACCGGTTCCTGCCGTTCGTCCGGGAGCAGTTCGGCTTCGCGACCCAGACCCCGCTGGTCATGCTCCGCGCCGGCCGGCGGCGCAACGCCGGCACCGGCATGCGGGTGAACGCGTTCTCGCCGACCGGGCTCGTCCTGTCCGGGCTCAGCCTGCTGACCCTGCCGTTCGTCTTCTTCCTGCCGTGGCTGCTGCCGCTGTGGCTCGGCCTGTTGATCGGGTCGGCGGCGACCAGCCACCGGTTCCTGCGCTTCACCTACCGGTTCCGGGGCGCCGCGTTCGCCGCGTACGCGACCGGGATGCACATGCTGCTCTACGCCCTGGCCGTCGTCGGCACCGGAGTCGGCGTGCTGCGGGTCGCGTACGTCGTGGCACGGGGGCGGGCGCGGTGAGCGGGGCCGGCGGGGTTGCGGTGATCGTGCCGAATTTCAACAAGGAGAAGACGCTGCGGGCGTGTTTGGAGTCGGTGTTCGGGCAGTCGTATGTGCCGGTCGAGGTGGTGGTGGTGGATGACCGGAGTACGGATGGTTCGCGGGAGATCGCGGCGGGGTTTCCGTGTCGGGTGGTGGAGTTGCCGGTGAATTCGGGTCCGGCGGCGGCGCGGAATGCGGGGGTGGCGGCGAGTTCGGCGCCGTTGTTGTTCTTTGTGGATTCGGATACGGCGTTGGCGCCGGATGCGGTGGGGAATGCGGTGCGGCTGTTGGTGGGGTCGTCGGGGGTGGGGATGGTGCAGGGGATCTATGACGCGCGTCCGTTGTTCGATGACGGTCCGGTGGAGGCGTACCGGGTGGCGTTCGAGCATTTCTGGCGCCGGCGCAGCGTCGGGCGGGACACCGGCGCCCTCTTCGCCGCCACCCTGATCCCGCGCGCCGTCTTCGAGGAGACCGGCGGCTTCGACGAGCGGCTGCGCAGCGGCGAGGACGACGAGTTCGGCACCCGGCTGCCCGACCGCTACCGGCTGGTGGCCACCGACCGGGTGCTGACCCGGCACGACGACGTCGACCGGCTGGCGCCGCTGCTGGCCGAGCAGTTCGTCCGCGCCAGCGCGAAGCCCCTGCTCATGGTGCGGACGTGGCGGCGGCAGCGGGCCGGTGCGGCCGGCACCGGCGCCCGGGTCGGCATGATGTCGACCGACCGCTTCCGGCACCTGGAGTGGGCGGCCCAGATCTCGCTGCTCACGTCGGCGCTGGCGCTGGCGACCGTACCGCTGGCGGTGGTCGTGCCCTGGCTGGCGCTGACCTGGCCGGTGCTGGGTGCGGTGTTCGTCGCGGCCAACCGCCGGTTCCTCCGGCTCACCCACGAACTGCGCGGGCCGGGCTTCGCCGTGTTCGCCGCCGGGCTGCACGCGCTGTCGTACGCGGCCCTGGTCGCCGGCCTGGTCGCCGGGCTGCCCCGGGCCGGCTGGGTCCTGCTGCGCGAGCGCGCGCACCGGCGCCGGCCGCGGCCGGCCGGGACGGAGGTGCGATGAACCTCGGTGCGCTGGCCGACGTGGTCCGCCGCCCCGCGCCGCGCTGGTGGCGTCCACTGTGGCGGGTCGTGGTGGTGGTGTTCACGCTCGTCGTGGTGGCCGCCGTCGTACGGGCCCTGGCCGGCCAGGACTGGTCGGTCGTCGCCGTCCTCGGCGAGCGGCACGACGCCGCCGGGATCGCCCTGCTGCTGGCCGCCGCCCTGCTGGCCGCCACGGTCGGCCCGCTGCTGGGGATGCTGTCGTGGCGGGCGGTCCTGCTCGAACTCGGCCCGCCGCTCGGCCTGACCCGGGTCATGCGCGTCTTCTTCGTCGGCTTCCTCGCCAAGTACGTGCCCGGCAAGGTGCCGGGCATCGTCGCCGCCGTCAAGGTGGCCACGTCCAACGGGATCACCCTGCCCCGGATGCTGGTGGCGGGGACGCTCAGCACCCTCCTGGTGCACCTGACCGGGCTGACCGTCGGCCTGCTCGCCGGCGTACAGGTGCTCGGCGACCGGGCCGCCTGGCTGGCGCTGGCGGCGCTGCCGGTCGTGGTCGCGGTGGGCTGGCCCGGGCTGCTCGGCCGGGCCGCCCACCTGGTGCTGCGACTGCTCCGCCGGCCCGAGCCGGCCCGGTCGGTGTCCGACCGGGCGGTCCGCGTCGCGGTCGGCTGGCAGACCCTGTCGTGGCTGGTCAGCGGCGTGCACCTGTGGATCCTGGCGGTCGCGATGGGGGCCGCGCCCGGCCCGTCGCTGCCGCTGTGCGTCGGCGCGTTCGGGCTGGCGACCGTCGTCGGTGTGCTGGCCGTCGTCGTACCCGACGGGCTCGGGGTGCGCGAGACGGTGCTGACCGGGGCGCTGGCGCTGGTGCTGCCGGTGCCGGCGGCGGTGGTGGTGGCCGTGGCGAGCCGGCTGGTGACCACCGTCGGCGAGGTGGTGCTCGGCGGCGCGGCGCTGGGCGTCGTGGAGATCGTCCATCGGAGGTCGTCCGCATCGGATGCGGCGTTGGCAAGGGAGATGAGCGGCCATGGGCAGGTTGATCGGGATCGAGGAGTGCGAGCAGCTGACGGCGAAGGAGGTGCACGACCTCTACCGCCGCTACGTCAGCCGGTCGCAGGTGTCGCTGATGACGACGTTCGGGTTCGGCCGGGAACTGGTGGAGAAGGCCGAGGGCCCCTGGGTCCACATGCGTGACGGCAGCCGGGTGCTGGACATGTCCGGCGGGGTCGGGGTGCTCAACCACGGCCACAACCATCCGCGCATCCTCGCGGCCCGGACCCGGTTCGCGGAGCAGCGGCGGATGGAGGTGCACAAGGCGTTCTTCTCCCCATACCTGGCGGCGCTGAGCCACAACGTGGCCGAACTGCTGCCCGGCGACCTGTCCGTCTCCTACTTCCCGAACTCCGGCGCCGAGGCCAACGAGGGCGCCATCAAGATGGCGTACAAGTACCACGACGGGCGCCGTAACACGATCCTGCGCGCCGACATCAGCTTCCACGGCAAGACGCTCGGGGCGGGCAGCCTGACCGGCTCGGCGGAGAACCACTTCCGGTTCCCGGGGCTGCCGAACGCGGTCGTCTACCCGTACGGCGACGTCGACGCGGTGCGCGCCGCGATCGAGGACACCCGCCGGCCGGACGGCGGCTGCGACGTGTACGCGCTGATGGTGGAGCCGTACAGCGCGTCGAGCATGCGTTCCTGGTCGGAGTCGGCACTGCGCGAACTGCGGCAGCTCTGCACCGACGAGGACATCGTGCTGATCTTCGACGAGGTCTACACCGGGTGGGGCAAGACCGGCAGCCTGTTCTACTTCATGCGCTACGACGGCCTGCTGCCGGACATCCTCGCCTACTCCAAGTCGCTCGGCGGCGGCAAGGCGTCGATCTCCGGCTACACCGCCCGCGAGCGGCTGTTCCGCAAGGCGTACGACCGGCTCGCCGACGTGATCCTGCACAGCACCACGTACTACGGCTTCGGTGAGGAGACCGTGACCGCGATCGAGGCGGTCAACGTGGTCGTGGAGGACGACTTCCCGGGCCGGGCCCGGCAGATCGAGGCGATCCTCGGGCCCGGGCTGGAGCGGATTCGCAAGTCCCACCCGGACGCGGTCGACCGCGTCGCCGGCGTCGGATCCCTGTTCGGCGTGTTCCTCAACAGCGGCCCGAAGTTGCTCGACCTGGCCGGCAAGCTGGTGCCCGGCTTCAACCGCGACCCACGGTTCGGCACCAAGCTGATCACCCTGTCGGTGATCGCGCACCTCTACCGCGAACACAAGATCATGACGTACTACAGCCCCAATGTCGAGAACCCGCTCATGGTCGCCCCGACCCTGATGATCGAGCCGGCCGACCTGGAGCACTTCCTCGACGCGCTCGACGCCACGCTCGCGCTGGGGCTGCGCCGGCTGCTGACCGGATTCGTACGGGAGAAGGTGGGGTCCGCGTGGTAGCCGCGACCCGCCGCACCGCGGTGACCGGAGCACCCGGTGACCGCGGTCGGTGACGTCGCACCCGCACCGGCCCGGCGGCGACGACCGCGCCCCGGCGCGCTGATCGCGCTCGGCGCGGCCGGTGGGTGGCTGGCGTTCGTCGCCGCCCACCGGCTGCTGTCCGGCCGGGCCTGGTGGTGGAACCTGCCGGACCTGCTCCCGCCGCTGCTGTTCCTCGCCGTGCCGTTGGCGCTGGCCGCCCTGGTGCCGCTGGCCCGGCCGGCCAGGGCGGTGTGCGCGACGCTGCTCGCCACGGCGCTGGCGGTCGGCTGGCCGGTCGCCGGCGTCAACCCCGCCGCACTGTGGCACCGGCCGGCCCCGGCCCCGCCGGACGCGGTGACCGTCTTCGCCTGGAACACCTGGTACTGGGACCAACTGCTGGAGACCGGACCGAGCGGCGAGCCGATCCACGACCCCGACCGGCTCTACCGCTTCCTGCACGCGCAGGCGGCCGACGTCTACCTGCTGCACGAGTTCCTCTACTTCACCCCGGAGTGGGACCCGGTCCCGGTGGCCGACGTCGACCGGCTGCGCCGGGAGTTCCCCGGCTTCCACGTCGCGGTCGCCGGTGAACTGCTGACCATCTCCCGGTTCCCGATCACCCTGGAGCGTCCCCTCGACGTACGCCCCTGGCTGGACCACGAATGGCCCGACCTGCCGCCGGCCGGCTCACTGATGCCGGCGTACCACACGGTCAAGACACTGCGCACCGACCTGCTTGTCGACGGCCGGGTGGTCTCCTTCTACAACTCGCACCTGCACGTGCCGGTCGTCGGGCTGCCGGCCCGCTCCCCGGACACCGCCGACGACGGGCTGGCCCGCCACGACCTGCGGCAGGCCAACTACCGGGCCCTGGCCGCCGACGTCGCCGACAATCCGCACCCGATCGTGTTCGCCGGCGACCTCAACACCTCACCGGCGATGCGGCTGCTGCGTACGCTGCCCGACCGGCTGGTCGACGCCACCGCCGCGCTGGACTCGCTCTATCCGACCTCGTGGGCCCGCTACGGCCTGCCGCTGTGGCGCCTCGACTGGCTCTTCACCAGCGGCGACGTCGACGTGCACGAATACCGGATGGTGCCGCCGGGCGGCCTGTCGGACCACAGCGGGCAACTCGCCGTCGTGTCGCCGTAAACCGTCCAGAAAGGACCCGAGTCGATGACGAACCCCGAACCGCAATACGACCTCACCGTCGCCCTCACCTACTACACGCCGTACATCTCCGGCGTGACCCACACCGCCCGGGTGGTGGCCGAGGGGATGGCCGCCCGCGGCTGGCGGGTCGCGGTCGTCACCAGCCAGCACGACCGCTCGGCGCCCCGCCGGGAGACCCTGGGCGGCGTCGACGTCTACCGGTCGCCGGTGCTCGGCCAGATCACCCGGGCCCAGATCAGCCCCGCCTACCCGGTCGAGGCGGCCCGGATCGCGCGCCGCTCCTCGCTGCTCTACCTCAACCTGCCGATGGCCGAAGCCTCGCTGCTGGCCAGGCTCGCCCACCCGACCCCGATCGTGAGCATGCTGCACATCGACCTCTACCTGCCGCCCGGCCTGCTCAACCGGATCGCGGTCGGCGCCTCCGACGTCACCTCCCGGTCGGCGCTGCGCCGCTCCGCGGCGGTCATCACCAACAGCGACGACCAGGCCCACGCGTCGAAGTTCTGGCCCCTGGTACGGAACAAGGAGTTCCGCCCCATCCCCGCGCCCTGCCTCGACCGTCGGGGCGGCCGGCCCCGCTACCGCCGTACCGGCGGGCTGCACGTCGGCTTCCTCGGCCGCATCGTCGAGGACAAGGGGATCGTCTACCTCGTACGGGCCTTCCGGCAGATCGCCGACCCCGACGCCCGGCTGCTGATCGGCGGCAACTACAAGACCGTGATGGGCGGCGACAACCTCGGCGACATCCGGGCGGAGATCGGCGCCGACAGCCGTATCGAGGTGCTCGGCGAACTGCGCGGGCAGGAGATCGACGACTTCTACGCCTCCATCGACGTGTTCGCCCTGCCGTCGATGGCGGAATCGTTCGGTATCGCACAGGCCGAGGCGATGATGTGCGGCGTACCGTCGGTGACCTCCGACCTGCCCGGTGGGCGGTATCCGGTCCTCGCGACCCAGTTCGGCACCCTGATCCCGCCACGTGACCCGGAGGCGCTGCGCCGGGCGATCCTGGACCTCGCCGCCATCCCGGCCGACCGGCGGGAGGTCAAGGCCCGCGAGGCGCGCAAGCTCTTCGCCGCCGAACGGAGCCTCGACGCGCACGAGGAGGTGTTCAACCTCGTCCGGGACCGGGCCGCCCGCCGGGTGCGGTGACCCGGCCTCGGCGGGCATGGGCCGGCGCCCCACGGGTACGCCGAGGGGAGCGAGAGGGGAGACGCCATGGCGAACATCCAGCAGCCGGAGATGCGCCGCAGCGGCGACACGGCGACCACCCGGCAACGGACCCAGGAGCCCCACCCGACGGAGGCGCCCGGCGGCACACACGACAAGACCGCGAAACGTCCCGTACCCAAGGGGCAGCGGTCGCCGTACGGCCCCGGCGGCAAGGTGGCCGACGACAAGTCCTGACCGGCCCGGCCGGCCTGGCCGGGCGGCGGAGGTTAAACAGGCGGCGTCCGGAGTCGGGGCCTGGCAGGATGCCTGCGTGGATCAAGACTCCGGCGCCGGGCTCCTGCACCGGCTGACGTCGTACGTGCCAGACCGCGAGTGGGACGAGCCGGTGGACGACCCACGGGTCCGGCACGACCTCGTGCCCAACGACGCCGACACGCGCCCGCCGCAGATGAAGACGTACCCGGAGGGGTTGCCGGTCGTCACCCTGCCGCGCGACCTGCCCGAACCCGGCGTGCCCGCGACCGCGGTCCTCGCCGGGCGGGAAGGACCGGCGCGCCCGCTCGACGCGGCCCAGCTCGGCCGGGTGCTGTTCCTCGGCGCGGGCGTCGTCCGCAGCATGGAACGCGACGGGCGCCGGGTCTACTTCCGGGCCGCCGGATCGGCGGGCGCCCGCTTCCCGCTGGAGGTCTACGCGAGCACCCACGGCGTCGCCGGCGTGCCCGACGGCGTCCACTGGTACGACGCGGCCGCGCACGCCCTGGTCCAGATCGGCCCGGCGGCGACCGGCACGGCCACGACCCTGGTCGTGACCGGCGTGCCCTGGCGGACCGGCTGGCGCTACGCCGAACGCGGCTTCCGGCACATGTACTGGGACGCCGGCACCCTGCTGTCGCAGCTGTCGGCGGCGGCCGACAGCGCCGGCCTCGCCCCCCGGCTGCGCACGCTCTTCCCGGACGCGGCACTGCGCCGCCTCGTCGGCGCCGACGGGGTGCACGAACACCCACTGGCGCTGCTGACGTTCGGCGACGGCGAACCGGCGACCGGCCCCGGCGGGCCGGCCGCGACGGGCACCCTGCCGCCGGTCGAGTTCCCGCTGGTCACCACCGCCCAGCAGGCGGGGGAGCGGGACGTGCTGGGCGAGCCGTGGCCACCGGCCGCCGCGCTGCCCGACCATCCGCCGTCCGACTCCCTCGACGAGGTCGTGCTCCGACGCGGCTCGCAGCGGCTCATGGACCGCTCCCGGACCCTGCCACGGGCCGTGCTGGAGTGGTCGATGACAGCGGCGCTGCGCGGGGTGGACATCCCGCACTGGGTGGCCGTGCACGGCGTGGACGGCGTGGAGCCGGGGCTCTACCGGTGGCCCGACCTGTCGACCCCGCTGCGGGCCGGCGACCTGCGCGACGAGCTGGAGCGGGTCTGCCTCGACCAGAGCCTCGCCGCCGACGCCGCGTTCGTCGTCATCGCCGCGACGCCACTGTCCACACTCGACGACCGTGGCTACCGTGACGCCCAGTTCGCGGCCGGACTGGTCGAGGGACGACTGCACCTGGCGGCGTACGCCCTCGGGGCCGGCGCCTCCGGCATGACGTTCCTCGACTCGGAGATCCCGGCCCTGCTCGGCGGCCCGGACGACCTCGCCGGCCTGCTCTTCACGTGCGTCGGCGTCCCGGAGTACGCGTCGCGGTCCGGCGGGCGGCCGGGCGCCCCGGTCGAAGTCCGTTTGATCACGCCCCGCATCGCCGGCGCCTGACCAACGGGCCGGTAGCGGCCTGACGCGCGGCGCTGCGCGCCAGCGGCATGGCGCGCGGTGCGGCAGCGGCAGCGGCATGGCGCGGCGCTGTACGGCGCGGCTGCGGCATGACGCGCGGTGCGGCGCGGCAGCGGCGGCGGCGCGGCGCTGTGCGGCGCGGCAGCGGCGGCGGCGGCGCGGCGCTGTGCGGTGCGGCACGGTGCGGCAGCGGGCTGTCCGGTCGGCACAGCGAGGGCCACTGGCGTGCAGGGCGTGGTGGGGCGCGTGGTGGGGCGGCGATGTGTGGCCGAGCCGGGGGCGGGGCGGTTCCTGCCGGAAGCGTCGGTGGCCTTCCTTGTTGATCTGAGCGTGAGGGACCTTATTCACGCTCGATAACGTCTCTCACGCTCAGATCAACGGCGTAACCCGTGACCCGCCGCCGACGTTCGGCACATATCGCCCAGGCGTTGGAGATCCCGTTGACGACCTGAGCGCGGGAGGGGTTATCCCAGCCGGTTAACCCTTCCCGTGCTCAGGTCGTGAGCCGATCGTCGCGGCGGTCGGGGTGCCCTCGGTGGGGCAGGCCAGAACCCGACATGGGCACACCGCATCACGGCCGCCCTGCCGCCCGCCGTTCCGCCCGCCCCCCCGCTGCTCGCCCCTGCTCGGCCCTGCCGCCCGTCCGGCCCTGCCGTCTGGTCCCCGCTGCTCGGCCCTGCCGGCGGTCCGGCCCTGCCGCCTGTCCGGTCTGCCGCCTGTCCGCTCCTGCCGTCTGGTCTCCGCTGCTCGGCCCTGCCGGCGGTCCGGCCCTGCCGCCTGTCCGGTCTGCCGCCTGTCCGCTCCTGCCGTCTGGTCTCCGCTGCTCGGCCCTGCCG
>NZ_JBFAKM010000008.1:183471-251745 GCF_040655695.1 Polymorphospora sp. NPDC050346
CGGCGGTCCGGCCCTGCCGTCCGGCGTCCGCTGCTCGGTCCTGCCGGCGGCCTGGCCGCTTGGTCGCATGGCCGTTCGGCGGCCCCATCGCCCGCCGGGCCTGGGCCGTGAGAACTGGACCGCCCTTCTCCGCGACTCCACCTCAAGCCCCACACAGGTCGGCAAGGCAGGCGAGGGCTTGCCATCGCCCGCCGAGTCGCGAGTCGACCGGACGTCGTCGCGCCGCCTGGAGCCCTAACCGCCTGGATCCCCAACTGCCTGGAGCCCGAACCGCCTCGGGCCCGAACCGCCTGGGGCCGAAGCCGCCTCGGGCCCGAACCGCCATGGAGCCCGAAACCGCGCTGCGGGGCGGTCGCTGCTGAAGCGCGCCGCCGACCCATCACTGCATACAATCTGCCTCGATCGATGTGAGGTGGCTCTCGGCCTAATGTTGGCTACTGTCCGCTTTAGCTGGGCTAACTGTTTCGAGCCGATGAACTATTGACACCCCTGGGGTCGCTGCTTACCGTCAATTGCGTACAACCTCGGGGCGAGGGTGTCACCCAAGCCGCCTCCGGGGACCGTCCCCACCGCCGTCGTGACAGCCATCGGCCACGGCCGCGGCGGCACTCCACCACGACAAAAGAGCCCCCTGCCGCGCGGGTCGCGGACCTCTGTAGGGAGTGGCATGTTGGTCAGGACTTCCGGAGCCCGCCGGCTCCGTTCCGCGGCCGCCTCGCTGGGCGCCGCCGCACTGCTCGTAACCATGGCCGCCTGCGGCGACGGCGGCGACACCGCCGCCCCGGGCCCCGTCAACGACGCGTACACCGAACAGGCCGCGACCCTCGTCGAGGCCGGCACGGACGGCCTGCTCTTCTTCGAGGGCAACGAAGCCGACCTCACCCTCGACAAGATCAAGGTCTATCAGGACTGGTCCGGACCGACCGAGTCGGTCAAGCCGGTCCCCGGCGCCAAGCTGGACATCATCGTGTGCCGCATCGGCACCTCCTGCGAAGAGGTCGGCAAGAAGGCGCAGAGCATCGCCCAGTCGCTGGGCTGGACCGCGAACATCCACGACGGCCAGGGCAATCCCGAGGGCTTCCAGAAGGCGTTCGCGACCGCCGCCGCCAACAAGCCCAGCGCGGTCATCACGGTCGCCATCCCGGAGAACCAGGTCGCCGACGGCATCGCCGAACTCCAGCGGCAGAACATCCCGGTGGTCGGCGTGTCCGCGATCGACGAGGGCGGGGCGGTCGGCTACGACGCCAACGTGTCCAGCCGGGAGACGTTCCAGGCGGTGCTGGAGGTGGCCAAGGCTGTGGCCGACTCCAAGGGCACCGCGAAGGCCGTCTTCCTGTGGGACGTCGGCTACCCGCACCTGGTCGAGGCCCTGGAGGCCAGTAAGCGTGTCCTCGCCGGCTGCACCGGCTGCCAACTGCTGGAGGTCAGGGAACGCACCCTCGCCCAGGCGGTCGACCCGATCGAGATGCAGAACATCACCACGTCGCTGCTGCAGAAACACGGCAACGACCTGCAGTACATCTTCACCCCGTACGGCAACGGGGTGGAGTCCATCATCGCCGCACTGAAGGCCGCCGGCCGCGACGACGTGAAGGTGCTGTCGAAGAACGCCGAACCCGAGCGTCTGGGCAGTGTCGCCACCGGCGACCAGTTCGCCGACTTCGGCGCGATCCGGGGCTGGAACGCGTACGCCGCGATCGACCAGGTCGTCCGGCTGCTGGCCGGGCAGGAGCCGCTGCCCGACGCGGAGCAGGGCATCCCGGCCACCATCTTCGTGAAGGACAACGCGCCCGCCGACGGGGTCGTCGACTGGGACAGCTACGTCGACTACGCGCAGCGGTACGAGCAGATGTGGCGGGCCGCCTCGTGACGGCCGCCCCCGCGTCCCTGGCGAAGGGCGTCCGGACCGACGGTCCCGTGCTGGAGGTCGTCGGACTGTCCAAGTCGTACGGCCGGGTCCGCGCGGTCACCGACGTCTCCTTCGACGTACTGCCCGGTGAGATCCTCGGCATCGTCGGCGACAACGGCGCCGGCAAGTCGACCCTGATGAACATGGTCAGCGGGGCGGTCGCGCCGGACAGCGGCGAGCTGCGGATCGCCGGCGACCGGCTGGCGCCGCACACGATCGGCAACGCCCGCGCCCGGGGCATCGAGATGATCTACCAGGACCTGGGGCTGTCCGACAACCTCAGTGTGGTCGAGAACGTCTTCCTCGGCCGGGAGTGGACGGCCGGGCCGCCCGGACTGCCGGTGCTGCGCAAGAAGGCGATGCGGGCCCGCACCCGGGAGGTGCTGGAGCGGCTCGGTATCGACCTGCACGACATGAACGTGCTCGTCGAGGGGTTGTCGGGCGGCCAGCGGCAGATGGTGGCCATCGCCCGGGCCCTGGTGACCGAGAACGAGCCGCGCGTGATGGTGATGGACGAGCCGACGGCGGCGCTGGGCACCACCGAGTCGCAGGGCGTCAACGACCTGATCGTACGGCTGCGCGACCGCGGCTACGCGGTGATCGTCATCAGTCACCGCATCCCGGAGGTGCTGGCCCTGGCCGACCGCCTGCTCGTGATGAAGGGCGGCCGGCGGGTCTACCACGGGCCGACCGGCGCGCTCGACGTCGAGCGGTGCGTGCAACTGATCGTCCGGGGAGCCGACGCGCTCGGGAAGGAGGATCCGGCGTGATGGAGACGGTGACGAAGACGCCGCCGGACCGGACCGTGGTCCGGCAGAGCGCCGACCGGTCGCGCCAGGGCGCCGGCGAGCGCGCCGTCGAGGGCGTCAGCCGGTACGGGTTGGTCGGCCTGCTCTTCCTGGTGATCGCGGTGTTCTCGGTGGCCAGCCCGGAGACGTACTTCACGACGACGAACTTCCGGCTGATCCTGGTCAACCAGACGGTGACCGTGATCGTCGCGCTGGCGGCGACGTTGCCGCTGCTCGCGCACTACCTCGACGCCTCGGTCGGCCCGATGCTCGGCCTGGCGCAGGGGGTGAGCGTCTGGCTGATCGCGGTGCAGGGCGTGCCGATCTGGCTGGCGCTGGTCGCGGTCCTGGTGCTCGCGGTCGCCGTGGGTCTGCTCAACACCCTGCTGGTGCTGAAGTTCGGGATGTCGTCGATCATCGCGACGCTGGCGACCGGCAGCCTGCTGATGGGCAGCCTCTACATGATCACCGGTGGTCGGGTCATCTTCCAGAACGTGCCGGAGAGCTTCACCGCCATCGCCCGTGGTGACCTGGCCGGCATCCCGCTGCCGCTGATCTATCTCACCGTCCTGGTGGTGCTGCTGGAGTTCCTGGTCGTCTGGACCCCGTTCGGGCAGCGGCTCTACGCCATGGACGGCAACCTGCGGGGCGCGGCCCGGGCCGGTATCGACGTCAACAGCTACACGATCCGGGCGTTCGTCGGCGCCGCCGTACTCGCGTCGATCGCCGGGGTGCTCCTCGCGTCACGGGTCGGCTCCGCCCAGCCGACCGTCGGCGAGCAGTTCCTGCTGCCGGCGTTCGCGGCGGCGTTCCTCGGCGCGGCCGTGCTGCGCCCCGGCCGGGTCAACATGCTCGGCACCGTCATCGCCGCGTACTTCGTCAGCTTCACCATCGCGGGCCTGCAACACCTCGGTGCCGCCACCTGGATCGAGCGCATCTTCAACGGGCTCGCCGTGATCGTCGGCGTCTCGCTCGCCGGCTTCGCCGTACGGCGTCGGCGGCAGCTCGCCGTACGGCATGTCGAGCGGCTGGAACGACAGGCACCGCGCGGCAGTTGACGCGAACCCCCAACCCTTCGGACACGGAAGCTGGGTCATGAAGAACGACTACTTCGTTTTCGACAACGCCATCCACATGTACAAGCTCACCGACGACAATCTCGACGAGCGCACCGGCGGACGCAAGTCGACGAACGCCCTGGTCGAGTACGCGAAGCTCTACTCCCGGCCCGGATACCCGTACGACGACATCTCCGGGCGGGAACTGTCGGTCGAGGACGCCCACCGGCTGATGTTCGACGAGTCCGACACCGACATCGCGATGGCGCAGACGGTGCCGAGCCACGGCGGCTGGAAGCTGGGTTTCTCCCCGGCGGAGAACAACTACAAGCTCAAGGAGGCGTACCCCGACCGGGTGCTCTTCTGCGGCGGCGTCGACCCGATCACCCATGGCCGCTACGGCGCGGTCAAGGAGGCGATCCGGCAGATCACCGAGTGGGGCGCGGTCAGCTTCAAGTTCTACCAGGCGCACTCCGGCGGCGTGTCGTGGCGCATCGACGACCGGCAGGTGGCGTACCCGATCTGGGAGGCGTGCCTGGAGAACGGCGTGACCAACGTGCAGTTCCACAAGGGACTCGCGTTCAACACCCAGCACATCATCGACCTCGCCCCGTACGACCTGGAGCGGGCCGCGCAGGACTTCCCCGAGATGACGTTCATCGTGCACCACCTCGGTGAACCGTTCATCGACGAGACCATCAACATCGCGTCCCGGTACGAGAACATCAGCCTCGCGCTGACCGCCTGGATCAACCAGTACCCGGTGGCGCCGAGGGCGGCGCTGCACGCGATCGGCAAGTGCCTCCTGCATGTCGGCGAGGACCGCCTGCTGTGGGGCTCCGAGGCGTTCGTCTGGCCGAAGGTGCAGGCGTACATCGACCTGTTCGCCGACATGACGATGCCCGAGGACCTCCAGGACGGCTACGGCTACCCGGAGCTGACCGACCAGGTCAAGGCGAAGATCTTCGGACTGAACTTCGCCCGCGTCATGGGCATCGACGTCGAGGCGAAGAAGGCCGAGCTGTACGGCGCGCCGAGCCCCAAGGGCAAGAAGGCGAAGAAGAACAAGAAGGCCGGCTCCCATGGCAAGTAGGAAGAAGACCGCGCGCGCCGCCGACCGGGCCCTCGACGGCAAGGTGCGCCAGCTCGTCGAGGCGCACGGCGGCGGGGTCACCGTCGACGTCGGCGCCGACGGCGACGCGCACGTGACGTTCCACGGCCGCTGCGCGGCCTGCCCGTCCGCCCCGGTCACCATGGGCTCTCTCGTGACGCCGGCACTGCTCCAGGTCGAGGGCGTCCGTACGGTCTCCCGGCGCGGCAACGTGTCCCGCTTCGCCGAGGCCCGCATCGCGGCGATGTTCGGCCTGGACACCGCGGAGGGCGACCGATGACGGCCCCGGCACCGGAGCAGGCGTTCGCGGACGGTCCGCTGACCGGGGTCCGGGTCGTCGAGGCCGGCGTCCTGCTCGCCGGCCCGTTCTGCGGGCAGCTCCTCGGCGACTTCGGCGCCGAGGTCATCAAGGTCGAGGAGCCGGCGAACGGCGACCCGATGCGCCAGTGGGGACGCGAGAAACCGCACGGCAAGTCGCTGTGGTTCCCGGTCGTGGCCCGCAACAAGAAGTCCGTCACCTGCAACCTGCGGGTGCCCGACGGGCAGCGGGTGATGCGGGAACTGCTCGCCCACGCCGACGTCTTCGTGGAGAACTTCCGGCCCGGCACCCTGGAACGCTGGGGCCTGGGACCCGAACAGCTCCACGAGATCAACCCGAGGCTCGTCGTCGTCCGGGTCACCGCGTTCGGCCAGGACGGCCCGTACGCCTCCCGCGCCGGGTACGGCTCGATCGGCGAGGCGATGGGCGGCATCCGGCACGTCACCGGCGACCCGTCGACCCCACCGAGCCGGATCGGGGTCAGCCTCGGCGACTCGCTCGCCGGCACCTTCGCCGCGCTCGGCGCGATGATGGCGCTGCGGGTCGCCGCCGGCACCGGTCGCGGCCAGGTCGTCGACAGCGCCATCTACGAGTCGGTGCTCGCCCTGATGGAGTCGCTGCTGCCGGAGTACGCGCTGACCGGCTACGTACGGGAACGGACCGGCTCGATCCTGCCGAACGTCGCCCCCAGCAACGCGTACCCCACCCAGGACGGCGCGACCGTGCTCATCGCCGCCAACCAGGACACCGTGTTCCGTCGGCTGGCCGCGGTGATGGGCCGGGCCGAACTCGCCGACGACCCGCGCTACGCGTCGCACGCCAAGCGCGGCGAGAACCAGGTGGCGCTGGACGAGCTGATCGCCGCCTGGACCGGGAAACTCGACCAGCACCCGCTGCTGGAGCTGCTGCACGCGGGCGGTGTGCCGGCCGGATCGGTCTACACGGCCCGGGAGATGCTCGCCGACGAGCACTTCGCGGCCCGTGAGGCGATCGTCGAACTGCCGCACCCGGACTTCGGCCCGTTCCCGATGCACAACGTGGCACCCCGGCTGTCCCGGACACCCGGCCGGCTGCGCTGGGTCGGCCCGAGGCTGGGCGAGCACACCGACGAGGTACTGCGCGAGGTCGTCGGCCTCGACGACGAACGGATCGCCGCGCTGCGCGCTGGCGGAGCAATCTGAGCCGCGTAGCGGCGGAGCAATCTGAGCAGAGAGGAAAAACCATGTCCAAGAAGGCGATCGTGGTCAAGAAGCAGACGATCTCGTTGCGCGCCGCCCGCGCGGTGATCGCGGCGGCGGTGGCGAAGGCCGAGGAGATGGGGTTCGCCGTCACCGTCGCGGTGGTCGACGAGAGCGGCGTCCTGAAGGCGTACGAGCGGATGGACGGCGCCGCGCTCGTGTCGGTGCAGCTCGCGCAGGACAAGGCGTACACGTCTGTCGGGTTCGGCCTGAGCAGCGACGGCTGGTACGACTTCATCAAGGAGGACGGCCCGCTGGCGATGGGTGCGCCGAGCGGGATCGACCGGCTGGTGACGTTCGGCGGCGGCTACCCGATCAAGGTCGACGACGTGGTCGTGGGCGGCATCGGCGTCAGCGGTGGCCACTACACCCAGGACATGGAGGTCGCCAAGGCCGGCCTGGCGGTGCTGTCTTGAGCCGTACGCCGGCCGGCCCGCCCGTCGAGCTGGTCGAGGTCGGCCCCCGCGACGGTCTGCAGAACCATCCGACCCACCTCGGCACCCCGGACAAGGTCGCGCTGGTGCGCCGGGCGGTCGCCGCCGGCACCCGGCGGGTCGAGGTCACCAGCTTCACCAACCCCGCCAAGGTGCCCCGGCTCGCCGACGCCGAGGCCGTCATGGGCGAGGTCGCGGGCGATGCCGGTCTCGTCTCGATCGGGCTGGTGCTCAACGAGCGCGGCCTGGACCGGGCGCTGGCCGCCGGCGTCGACGAGGTCAACTTCGTCGTCGTCGCCAGCGACACGTTCAGCCTGCGTAACCAGGGCAAGCCGACGGAACCGGCGGTGGCCGAGGTACGCCGGCTGCTGCCCCGGGTCCACGACGCCGGCCGGCGGGCGTCGGTCACCGTGGCGGCCACGTTCGGCTGCCCGTTCGAGGGCGAGGTGCCGTTCGACCGCGTGCTGCGCATCGTCGACGCGCTCGGCACGGCCAACCCCGACGAGGTGGCGCTCGCCGACACGATCGGGGTCGCGGTGCCGTCGGCGGTCGGGGCGGCGTTCACCGCCGTCCGCTCGGCAACCGGCGCCGACCTGCGCTGCCACTTCCACAACACCCGCAATCTCGGTACGGCCAACGTGCTCGCCGCTGTCGCGGCCGGCGCCCGCGCGGTCGACGCCAGCATCGGCGGGATCGGCGGCTGTCCGTTCGCGCCCGGGGCGACCGGGAACGTCGCCACCGAGGACGTCGTCTACGCGCTGGAACGCTCCGGTTACCGCACCGGGGTGGCGCTGGACGCCGCGATCGACAACGCCCGGTGGCTCGGCGACGTACTCGGCGCCGACGTGCCGGGCCTGCTCAGCCGGGCCGGCGGGTTCCCGTACCCGGCCGTCCCCGACCGGAAGGAGGCCGCGTGACCGGCGGAAGCGGCGAGGTCGACCTGACCGTTCGCGACGGCGTCGCCGTCATCACCCTCGACGCCCCCGGGCGCCGCAACGCGCTGACCGTGGCGATGGCCCGCGACCTCGCCGACGCCGCCGCGACCGCCGACGCCGACGCGTCGGTGGGCGCGGTCGTCGTACGTGGCGCCGGCGGCCACTTCTGCGCCGGCGCCCACCGGGCGCTGCTCGCCGCTGTCGGTGCCGATCCGGCCGACGACGCCAACTACGGCGACCTCGGCACCGTCTACGACTCGTTCGTCCGGGTCGGCCGGCTCGGCGTACCGGTGATAGCGGCGGTCCGGGGCTCGGCCGTCGGTGCCGGCGTCAACCTGCTGCTCGCCGCCGACGTGCGGGTCGTGGCCCGCGACGCCCGCGTCCTCGCCGGCTTCGGCGCCATCGGGCTGCATCCCGGCGGCGGCCACCACCTGCTCGCCGCGACCGCGCTGGGCCGCCAGGGTGCCGCCGCCTTCACCCTGCTCGGCCAGGAACTCGACGGCGTACGCGCCGTCGAGGTCGGCCTCGCCCTGGAGTGCGTCGACGACGCCGAGGTCGACGAGCGGGCGTACGCGCTCGCCGCCCCGGCCGCCGCCGATCCCGAGCTGAGTCGCCGTACGACGGCGTCGTTCCGGCGCGCCGTCGACCCGTCACCGTCGCGCTGGGAGCTTGCGGTGGAGGCCGAGCGGGCGGCCCAGATGTGGTCGCTGCGGCGCCGGGCGGCGCGGCCGTGACGGCGCCGCTGTCGGGGATCCGGGTCCTCGACCTGACCAGCACGTTTTCCGGCCCGTACTGCACGCTCGTGCTGGCCGACCTCGGCGCCGAGGTGGTCAAGGTCGAGCCGCCCGGCGGCGACATCGCCCGCCAGCTCGGCGCCGCGCGGACCCCGGGCCTGGCGGCGGTGTTCCTCAACATGAACCGGGGCAAGAAGAGCGTCGTACTCGACCTGAAGTCGGCCGAGGGCCGGGCCACGGTCGGCCGCCTGGTCGGCACCGCCGACGTGGTGGTGCACAACATGCGCCCGCGCGCCGCACGACGGCTCGGACTGTCCTACGAGGACTGTGAGCGGGTTCGGCCCGACGTCGTCTACTGTGCCATTCCCGGCTTCAGCGGTACCGGCCCGCACGCCGACCGGCCGGCGTACGACGACGTCATCCAGGGTGCCGCCGGCATGGCCGCCCTCCAGAGCGTCAACCAGGACCGGCCCGGCTACGTCACCACCCCACTCGCCGACAAGATCGCCGGACTGACGGCGGCGGTCGCCGTGCTCGCCGCCCTGCGGCACCGGGACACGACCGGGGCCGGGCAGCGGGTCGAGGTGCCCATGTTCGAGACGATGGCCGCCTTCGGGCTGCTCGAACAGCTCGACGGCTGGACCTTCGACCCGCCGACCGGGCCACCGCTCTATCCGCGTACGGCGGCGGTCAACCGGCGGCCGTACGCGACCGCCGACGGTCACCTCTGTGTGCTGCTCTACACCGAGGAGCAGTGGCGGCGGTTCCTCGACCGGGCCGGCCGCGCCGACGTGCTCACCCGGCCCGAGTTCGACACCGTCGGCAGGCGGATCGCCAACGCCGACGCCCTCTACGCCATCGTCGCGGAGATCCTGCGGGAGCGCCCGACCGCGCAGTGGCTGGCCGTACTCGACGAGATCGACGTCCCGTGCGCTCCGCTGGCCGGTTACGAGGAGATCCTGTCCGAGGCGTACCTGCACGAGAGCGGGTTCGTGTCGACCGTCGAGCACCCGGTCGCCGGGCGGTTGCGTCAGATCGGGTCACCGATGGCGTTCTCCCGCTCGCCGGTGGTCGCCGGACGGCACGCGCCGACCCTGGGCGAGCACACCGCCGAGATCCTTGCCCAACTGGACGGGGTGGCGCCGTGAGCGAGCGGAGCGAGCGAACCGTTGGGCTCTGTGTCGCTCACGGTGCCGCCGAGCGAAGCGAGGTCGCGCCGTGAGCGGGGCGGCGGTTCTGCGCGCGGAGGTACGGGCCCAGCTTGACGTGTGGCGGGCCGAGGGGGTCTTCACCCCGCGCAGCGACAGTTGGCTGGTCGGCTACGACGAGGACTTCAGCCGCCGGCTCGGCGCCCGGGGCTGGATCGGCCTGACCTGGAGCCCGGAGTACGGCGGTCACGGCCGGGGTTTCGTCGACCGGTTCGTGCTCACCGAGGAACTGTTGCGGGCCGGGGCACCGGTCGCCGCGCACTGGATCGCCGACCGGCAGATCGGTCCGGCGATCGCCCGGCTCGGCACCGGGGCGCTCCGGCGGGAGCTGCTGCCCGCGATCGCGGCCGGCGAGGCCCGCTTCTGTCTCGGGATGAGCGAACCCGACGCCGGCAGCGACCTCGCCTCGGTACGTACCCGGGCCCGCCGGGCCGACGGCGGCTGGCTGCTTTCGGGGCAGAAGGTGTGGTCGAGCAACGCTCACCGGGCCACCCATGCCTACGTGCTGGCCCGTACGTCGGACGGCGAGCGGCGGCACGACGGGCTCAGCGAGTTCGTCCTCGACATGACCGCGCCGGGGGTGACCGTGCGGCGGATTCCCGACCTGCGCGGCCCCGGCCACTTCTGCGAGATCTTCCTCGACGACGCGTTCGTGCCCGACGCGTGGGTGCTCGGCGAGATCGGCGCCGGCTGGGCGCAGGTGACGGAGCAGCTCGCCTTCGAGCGCGGCGGTCCCGAGCGGGTGCTGAGCACGTACCCACTGCTGCGGCTGCTGCTCGACCGGGCTGCCGGACCGGCCGGCCGGGTGGGGGAGTTGGTGGGCCGGCTGGTCGCCCTGCGCCGGCTCGCCTTCCAGGTCGCCGTACGCATGGACGCCGGGCAGGCGCCGGTCGCCGCCGCCGCGACGCTGAAACTGCTCGGCAACCGCTTCGAGGTCGACGTCATCGAGGCCGCCCGCGAGACGCTTCCGTCTGATGTGGACGTACGGGCGGCGCTGGACGACGCGGTCCTCGCCGCGCCCGGCTTCTCCCTGCGCGGCGGTACGACGGAGGTGCTGACCGTGGTCGTCGGCCGCGAGGCGATGAGGGCAGCCCGATGACCGGGATGCGGGCGGTCGCGGAGGCGGCCGTGCAGGTGCTGGCGGCGCGGGCCGCTCCGCACCGCGACGACCCGGCCGCCGAGATGGCCGCCATGTGGCGGACCACCGGTGAGCAGGGCTGGCACCTGCTCGCCGTACCGGAGGGCGACGGCGGCATGGGCGGCGACCTCGCCGACCTCGCGGACGTCGTCCGGGCGATCTCCGCCGCCGGGCTCTCGGCACCGCTGCCGGAACTGCACACCGGCGTCTTCGGGACGCTGGCCGCCGGGCGCGACCCCGCCGCGGCGCTCGCCGGCCGGATCGGCGTCGCCCTGCCCCGGGGTGCCGAGGTCGCGGTGCCCTGGGGGCGGCACCTCGACGCGGCGGTCGTGGCGGGCACGACCGTTGCGTGCGCCGACCTGCGGCCGGCGGTCAACCTGGCGCACGAGCCGGTGGACACCCTGGCTCGGCCGGCACCGGACGACGGCCCGGATCCCGCCGGGACCCGGTGGCGGCTGCTGCACGCGGCCCGCCTCGTCGGCGCCGCCGAGGGGGCCGCCCGGCGGACGGCGGCCTATGCCGCGACCCGGGAACAGTTCGGCCGCCCGATCGCCCGGTTCCAGGCGGTCGCCGCCCTGGTCGCGGAGGCCCATGCGCAGACGGTGCTGGCCGCGGCGGCCCTGGACGCCGCGCTGGCGGCGGCCGACGACGGCGCGGTGACGGTGCCGGCGGTGCTCGCCACCGCGGCCCGCGCCGCCGGGGTGGTGGCCCGCTGCGCCCACCAGGTGCACGGCGCGATCGGCATCACCCGGGAGCTGGGGCTGGAACGGCTCACCCGCCGGCTGTGGGCCTGGCGGGACCTGCCGACCGAGCACGAGTTGGAGGACGGGATCGGGCGGGTGGTGCGGGCCGGCGGCGAAGCGCTGGCCTGGTCCGCCGGTCC
This sequence comes from Polymorphospora sp. NPDC050346, assembly GCF_040655695.1. NCBI lineage: Bacteria > Bacillati > Actinomycetota > Actinomycetes > Micromonosporales > Micromonosporaceae > Polymorphospora > Polymorphospora sp. NPDC050346. Next base: position 195,227 of record NZ_JBFAKM010000008.1, read on the forward strand.
GGAGATCGACGTGAGGAGCGGTGGATGAGCGACGGACTGGCCGGAAAGGTCGCGGTGGTCACGGGGGCCGGCTCCGGGATCGGGCTGGCGGTGGCCCGGTCGCTGGCCGGTGCCGGTTGCCGGGTGGTGATGGCCGATCTCGACCCGTCGGCCTGCGTCGACGTCGGGCCGGCCGGCTCGGGTGTCCCGGTCGCGGTCGACCTCGGCACACCCGACGGGGTGGCCACCGTGGTCGAGACGGCGACGACCCGGTTCGGCGGTGTCGACGTACTGGTCAACAACGTCGCCCTCGCCCCGTACCGTGACACGTTCACCGCCATCGACGACGCGGCCTGGCAGCGGAGTTGGGACGTCAACGTCATGTCCTGCGTACGGCTGTGCCGGGCGGTCATCCCGCTGATGGCGGCCCGGGGCGGCGGCAGCGTCGTCAACATCGGGTCCGAGGCGGCCCGCCATCCCAAGCCCTACCTGGTCGACTACGCCGTCACCAAGGCCGCGCTGCTCGGTCTGGCCAAGGCCCTGTCGATCGAGTACGGGTCGCGGGGCGTACGGGTCAACACGGTGGCGCCCGGCCCGACCCGTACGTCCACGATGGACTCGTTCCTGACGGCACTGGCCGGAAAACTGGAGATCGACGTCGACGCGGCCGCCGACCGCTTCGTCAACCAGATGCGGGGGCTCCCGCTGGGCCGGATGAACGAGCCCGAGGACGTGGCCGAGGTGGTGCTCTTCCTGGCCGGCGACCGGTCCCGGCAGGTGACCGGTTCGGAATACCCGGTGAACGCGGGCGGAACGGCATCGGTCTAGGCGTTACTCTTCGACGGCGACGGAAGGTGGAACATGGCGCGCGCCTCGCAGAAGACATACGAGTCGATCAAGAATCTGATCCTCGACAACACGTACGGCCCCGGCGCGAAGCTCTCCGAGGAGGATCTGGCGACGGCCGTCGGGGTGAGCCGCACCCCGGTCCGTGAGGCGCTGCGCCGGCTGCACGCCGAGGGGCTCATCGACTGGGAGGCCAACCGTGGCGCGACCGTCGCCGCGTGGAGTGACCAGGACCTCGAGGAGATCTTCGAGTTGCGGGCCCTGCTGGAGGGCTACGGCGCCGAACTGGCCGCCAGCCGGATCACCCCGGAGGAGACCGCCCAGTTGCGGGAGTTGAGCGCACAGATGGAGCGCCACGCCGCGAACCGCGACGCCGACCGGATCGCGGTGTGCAACGCGGAGTTCCACGCGATCATCCTGCGGGCCGGCCGCAACCGGCGGCTCAGCGCCCTGCTCGGCGCGGTGGTGCAGACCCCGCTGGTCAACCGGACGTTCCGGCGCTACGACGAGGCCGCGATGGCGCGCAGCATGGCCCATCACCGGGAGCTGATCGACGCGTTCGAGGCCGGTGACCGGGCCTGGGCCGGCTCGGTGATGCGGGCCCACATCCTCGCCGCCCGGGCCACCCTCGGGATCACCTGACCCCGGTCCCGCGGACCCGGGGGCGGCGCCGCCCGCCCCCGGGCCGGCGCCGGTCAGTAGACCGGGACGCCGATGAGGTTGACCCGCAGGTGCACCAGGACGGCGTGGTACCAGTTCGTGTCGCGGTCGTGCTGCAACTGCTGGATCTGCTGCCAGTCCATCGGATCGGTCACGTTCCAGGTGTACGAGTACCGCAGCTCGTTCGACGGCGGCGCGGCCGGGAACCGGGCGTGTACGTCGGTGTAGTTGTTGATCGTGCGGTTCCGGATGGCGGCGGCGGCCTGTTCGCCGGCCGGCAGGGTCACCGTGGCGATCCGCATCGCCAGGGTGTTGAATTCGGCGGCGCTGACCCGGAAGTAGCCCGCCCCGTACGCGCCGAACGAGTGCTGGGTGACCTGGACGGTGGGGACGGCGGTGGCGATGTCGACCCCGGTCTCCTCCCGGAACTCGCGGTGCGCCGCGGCGGCGATGGACTCGTTCCCGTCGATCCGGCCGCCGGGGAGCGCCGCCTTGCCCGCCCCGTTGAGCACCTGCCCGGCCGTCTTGATCTGCCCGACGCCGTGCTCGAAGAAGAAGTAGCCCAGGTCGAACTTCGTTGCGATCAGGAACCGCCCCGAAGGCTCGTAGAGGACCGCGTAGCTCTGCATTTTCGTCTCCCCTTCCGGTGGGATCGTCTGCAGAGCTGACGGCCGGGAACGGGTCGCTGATACCGGCCCGGTGGTCGGCTCGCCGACAGTGCCGGGCCGCCCCTACTTCAGCAGGCCGTGCTGGAGGGCGAGCAGTACGGCGTTGGTCCGGTCCCGGGCGCCGAGCTTGAGCAGCAGGCTGGAGACGTGGTTCTTCACCGTGCCCTCGGCCAGGAACAGCGCCTCGGCGATCTCCTTGTTGGCGTAGCCGCTGGCGAGCAGCCGCAGCACGTCGAGTTCGCGGTCGGTCAGCTCGCGTACCGGCGCCGGATCGTCGCGGGCGACGACCGCGTTGCCCTGGATCGCGCGCAGCAGCCGGTCGGTGATCGCCGGCTGCACCAGCGTGCCGCCGCCGGCCAGGGTACGGACCGCGCCGACGAGCTGTTCGAGGGTGACGTCCTTGAGCAGGTAGCCCTTGGCGCCGGCCCGCAGCGCCTGGAGCACCAGTTCGTCGTCGTCGAAGGTGGTCAGCACCAGGACCGGCACCTCGATTCCCCGGTCGCGCAGCGCCCGCAGGGTCCAGATCCCGTCGTACCCGGGCATCCGCAGGTCGAGCAGGACGACGTCCGGCGGGTCCCGCTCGATCGCGGCCAGGGCGGTGCTGCCGTCGTCGGCCTCGGCGACGACCTCGATGCCGGCGGCGAGGCCGAGCAGGCTACGGATGCCCTGCCGGACAAGGTTCTGGTCGTCGACGAGACACACCCGGATCATGGGGCCGGCACCTCCGCGACGACCTTGAAGCCGCGGTCGGCCGAGAACCGGGCCTGGCCGCCGAGTTCGGTGACCCGTTCGACGATGCCGCGCAGGCCGTTGCCGACCACGATCCGCTCGGCGCCGCGACCGTCGTCCCAGGCGGTGAAGGTGATCCCGCCGTCGCGGCCGGCGGTGATCTCGATCCACATCTGGCTGGCCTCGGAGTGCCGGATCGTGTTCGTGACCACCTCCTGCACGCACCGGATCAGCGCCGTCGTACGCCCCTCGTCGACCTGTACGGCGTCGTCGATCCGCAGGTGCACCGCCGGTTCGGGCAGCTCCGCGACGATGTGTTCAAGGGTGTGCCGCAGGTCCGGGGCCCGGTGCCGCAGTTCGCCGACCGTCGTCCGTACGTCGGCGAGCAGTTCGCGGGCGACCCGGGCGGCGCGGGTGACGTGCTCGCTGGCCGGCGGGGTGCTCTGGTGGGAGGCGATCTCCAGTTCGAGGGTGAGCACGGTGAGCTGGTGGCCGAGCAGGTCGTGCAGTTCGCGGGCGATCCGCAGCCGCTCGTCGGCCCGGCTGGACTCGGCCAGCAGCGCGCCGGCCGCCCGCAGTTCGGTGTGGGCCGCCGCCAGCCTCCGCCGGGTCCGGATCTCCCGCAGGTGGCCCATGGTCCCGAGGGTGGTGCCGAGCTGGAGCAGCAGGTAGATGAATGCCGTCCCCAGGACCGACGCGAGGTTCGAGGTGACCGACACGGCCGCCCCCGCCACGACGACCGTGTTGAACACGATGAGGCCGGCCGTGACCTGCCACGGGACCAGGTAGACGCTGAGGGCCGCGGTGAACACCAGCACGATCGGGATGAATCCGGCCCGGGGCGCCAGCAGGACCACGGTCGCGCCGAGCAGGACCTGCGCCGCGAAGACCGCTTGGAGGATCCGCCGGGGCAGGAGGTCGACCAGCCAGGCGCAGGTCGTCCACGCGACGACGTACGCGCCGAAGCACAGCCACCACACCCAGCCCGGCCCGAGCGTGACGTCTCCGCCCTGCAGTTGGGCGACCAGCACCGACAGGCTGACGGCGGCGCACAGCAGGGTGCCGAGGATCCCCGCCCACAGATCTGGCTCGAACCGTTTCATCATCGTCCAGCGTATGCGCTGGTGAACGGCACAGACCCTGCCAAAGGTCATGGGTGTCGGTCATGACCTCCGGCACGCGCGGCCAGCCCGCCCCGACACCTAGCGTCGATGTACCGCCATCAACCGGAGAGGGCCAGCGTGCTAGCCATCGAGGTTCGTAATCTACATAAACGGTACGGTCAGGTCGTCGCCGTCGACGACGTCAGCCTCTCCGTCGACGAGGGCGAGATCGTCGGCGTACTCGGCCGCAACGGCGCCGGCAAGACGACGACCGTCGAAGCGATCGCCGGCCTGCGCCGACCCGACCGGGGCACCGTACGGGTCCTCGGGCTCGACCCGCACCGCGACCGGGCCCGGGTCCGTCAGGTGCTCGGCGTACAGCTCCAGTCCAGCGCCCTGCACAGCGCGCTGACCGTACGCGAACTCGTCGGCCTCTACCGCAGCTTCTACGCCACCGGCGCCGACCCCGACAAGCTGATCGAAGCCGTCGGGCTCACCGGCAGCCGCGGGACCCGGTTCGAGAAACTCTCCGGCGGCCAGCAGCAGCGGCTGTCGATCGCGCTCGCGCTGGTCGGCGACCCCCGGGTGGCGCTGCTCGACGAACTCACCACCGGCCTGGACCCCGAAGCCCGCCGGCACATCTGGTCCATGATCGAGGACCTGCGCGCCGGCGGTGTCACCGTCCTGCTCGTCAGCCACCTCATGGAGGAGGTCGAACGGCTCTGCGACCGGGTCGCGCTCATCGACCACGGCCGGGTCGTCGCGGTCGACACCCCGGTCGGGCTGATCGCCGCTGCCGGCCTGGCCCAGCGCGTACGGTTCCGGGCCGCCCGGGGATTCGACCCCACCGTCCTCGACCGGCTGCCGGACGTCACCGGGGTCGAGGTCGCCGGGGAACAGGTGACCGTCACCGGCGACGGCGAGCTGCTGCACAACGTCAGCACCGCCCTTGTCCACGCCGGCGTCGTCGCCACCGAGACCCGCCTCGAACGCGCCACCCTCGACGACGCCTTCCTGGCCCTCACCGGCCGTCCGTTCGCCCAGGAGAACTCATGACCGAGCGTAGCGAGGGAATCAGTTGGCTCAGGCCGCAGCCATGCGGTCGCCGAGCGAAGCGAGGTGCCGCATGACCGCCCAAACGGACATTGCCGTGCACCGGCCCGGTCCCCGGGCCTGGCTGGCCCTGATCCGCGCCGAGACCAAGTCGGTCGTACGCGACACCGCCGGCCTACTCATCCCGATCGGCCTGCCGCTGCTGATCCTGGTCATGAACGGCCTCGGCGCCAGCACCCAGGAACTGCCGGGCCTCGACGGCCTCACCGCCTTCGACGTGTACGTCATCCCGATCGTCATCGCCATCGTCGTGGCGACCATCGGGGTGGTGAACATGCCGAGCTTCCTCGCCTACTACCGGCGTACCGGGGTGCTGCGTCGCCTCGCCGTCACCCCCGCCCACCCGGCGATGGTGCTCGCCGCCCAGGTCGTGACCAGCATCGTCCAGACCACCGTCGGCATCGTCATCGCCCTGACCGTCGCCATGCTGGCCTTCGACGCCAACCCGCCACGCAACCCCGGGATGGCACTCGCGGTGGTGGTGCTCGCCGCGCTGGCCATGTACGCCGTCGGCATCCTCATCGCCGCCGTCGCCCCGACCGGCAACGCCGCCGTCGCGATCGGCCTGGTGCTCTTCTTCGGCATGGGCGCCACCGGCGGCATGTTCGGGCCGGTCGTCAACCTGCCCGACGCCGTCGCCCGCGTCGGCGAGGTGCTGCCGTTCGGCGCCGTCACCGCGGCGGTCGGCGACGCCTGGGCCGGCCAGACCCCGGAGCCGCTGCACCTGATCAGCCTCGTCGCCGCCATCGTGCTCAGCAGCCTGGGCGCCGCCCGCTTCTTCCGCTGGGAGTAGGACTAACCCAGCAGGTCCCGGACGGTGGTCGGGTCGGCCCGCAGCACCTCGTACCCGTCGACCCGCCGCCCGTCCGGGGCGACCAGCACACCCCGTACCGCGGGGTGCTCCAGCCGCCACCCCCGGCGCAGCAGGTGGTTCTCCAGCAGCCACAGCTGCGACGGGTGCGGCCCGTCGTCCCCGGTCACCTCTTCCACCGGTACGTCGAACACCAGCGTGGTCAGCTCCGGCGCCCGATCGTGGATCACCTGGATCGCCTCCACGTCGTCGACCGGCTCCCGGCCGAGCACGGCGGCCACGTCGGCACGTACCCCCTTGGTTTTCTTCGCGGCCCGTCGCCGCCACCAGCCGGCCGGTGCCTCCTGGAAGGTCGTCCACCGTACGATCTTCAGCGCGTCGATCGCCCGCAGTTCGCGGACCAGCCGCCGCTGTTCACGTACGGTCAGCGGCGTCACCGGCACCGGCCGGGCCGCCTCGGCCACCGGCAGCGGCCCGGCGCCGAGCGCCGTCATCGCCTCGGCCAGCCGGGGGTGGACGGTCGCCAGCAACGCCGCCGCCTCCTCGTCCCAGAGCGACTCGGCCGTCCCGCGCCGCACCACCCGCCGCCAGCCGTCGTCCAGGTCGCTGATCCCGGCCTCGAAGAGCCGCAACGCGTACGGCGGGATGCCGGACTCGACCAGGAAGTCGACGTATTCGTCCTGGACCAGGCTGGCCAGCGCGAACGCCCGCGCCGCCGGCTCGCGGCCACCGGCGGCGGTGATCGCCGCCCCGTCGGCGCGGTGCTGGACCTCGGCGGCGAGCGGATCGAGTTTGCGGCGGACCGTGCCGACCCGGCGGCGGGCCCGGCCGTCCTCGTACTCCTCGTCGAGGATTGCCTGCTGGCGGCGGCCGAGCGTCTTGATGACCTGCCGGGCGTCGGGTCGGTGCAGCAGCGTGAGTTCGTGGCCGACCAGGGCCCGCACCTCGGCCACGTTCAGGCAGGCGAGCAGCGGCAGTCCGATGCTGAGCTGGCGGGTGCGCCGCGCGTCGAACCCGGCGGCGATCTCCGGTTCCAGGGTCAGCCGGACCGGGGTGACCGGCAGGTCGAGCCATCGGACCACGTCGGTGACGAGGTGGTGCAGCGCCGGCTGGGACGCCTCCGTGACCACAATCCCTGAGCCCATCCGAGCATTCTGGCTGGCCCCCGAGCGGCCGGACAAGATCTTTCCCGGCGGCATCCGGTTTGCCGGTCGCCCGCCCGGGTAGCCGGCGGATCAGGGGACCCGCCGCACCGACCGGAGGACGTCGATGAGACTGCGTGAGATGCGCCACCAGACCAGCCGCGTCCTGGTCGTCGTCTGCGACAAGGGGGAGGAGCCGGTCGGTGCGATCGGTCGCGCCCTGGCCGACCAGGGCATCCGGGCCGCCCAGGTGACCGGGGTCGGCGGGTTCGCCAGCGCCGAGGTCGGCTATCTCGAACACGACGGCCGGGGCGAATACCTGCGCATCCCGGTGCGGGAGCAGGTCGAGGTGCTGTCGCTGCTCGGCGACGTCGCCGAGCAGGACGGTGAGCCGGCCCTGCACGTGCACACCGTGCTCGGCCGGCGCGACGGCAGCACGGTCGGCGGCCACCTGCTCAAGGCCGAGGTCTGGCCCACCCTCGAGGTGATCGTCACCGAGGTCGCGCCGGAACTCGCGAAGCGGTACGACCCGGCGACCGGCATGGCCCTGATCTCCGCCGGCTGACAAGTTGTTGACCGGTGCGGCCTCCTCCGTGCCTTGCGACAGCAGGCACGGAGGATGCCGATGCTCAGATCATGTCCTCGTACACCGGTCCGGTCATGAACCGGGGGTCGTGGGTGTGTTTGTGCACCGTGTATTCGTCGGACGTGAATACGGCGGGCTTGGGAATGCGGACACCGAAAACGCTGTCGGTCAACAGCTTAGCCAGCTCGGCGGGCACGGGGTCAGGAAGCCATTCGCTGCGATGTAGCGGCCCCAACAGGTAGATGTCGTTCCACGTGGCGATCCAGTGTGCGGAGCGTCCGCCAACGAAGAGGGCCGCCCGGCGCAGTAGCTCGCTGGCCACCAGAGATTGCCCGGCGAATCGGCACTCGCTGTCGTTGCGAGCCCACCTCGGGTTGAGAAGAAATCCTCCGGTCCGAGGATCCGTCCTTGGGATGCCCGCCGCGGTCTTCATCGCTGTGTCCCATCGGTGCGGCCTGGAACGGATCCTCACCGAGGCAGAGTCGTCCGCTCTGTGCAGGACGACTTGATTTCGGTCGTAGGAAGTGATCAGGCCGCGAGAGCCCCAGGACAGGAATGAGTCGCCGGAGAGGACCGGCATAACGGCCCAGCAGAAGGCCTTGAGCAACTCATCAGGTATTTCCAGTTCGAGGTGTCCGGGTAGTGGGTGGACACGAGTGATCGTCAACGGGAAATCTTCGGCCCACCACCGTCGACCCGACGGTAACCATTCTCTGTTCGACTCGCCGAGGCAGGCGAGGGAGACCATGATCTCCGCCTCCAGTCTCTGCTGTGACTCCGCGTACGCGGAGGGCAGGGGCTGGCCGTCACGCTGTAGGGCGGTAAGGGCCTGCTGATATGTCTCGCCGGTGTACGACATCCGCCGTCTTACCAGGTGTTTGCGCGAGCTGTGCGTCATCGGCTGCCTGCCGTCTCGCAACGGGTCATGATGTCCCGGGTCCAGCTACGTAGCAATTGCAAGAGGCTGAGCACGCGTGGCCAGTGTCTTGGATCAGGGAGAAACGGCGCGACAAGCAGGTAGGGCGAACACAGTAGGGCCAACCAGAGGAGCGGAACGAAGGCCATTGCGAGCACGATCAGCCGTAACGGCCGATAAGAGAGGGAGATCATGGGCAGTGCTCAACCAATCCCACCGCCCCGGCGCGGCGACCATTGGTGACTACCGCGAGTACAACCTGCTTGCTGAGTTCAGATGGGCCGAAGACCCTTCGACCGTTGGTCGATTCGAGTAAGCCGGGTACCCGAACAACGATCCGGCCATTCGCTGGCCGTGCCGGAAGCATATCTCATACCCGTCCGTCAGGGCGACGCCCATTCAGGCGATATGTCAACGTCCCGCTCGCCCGATGCCCTTGAGGTGGCGGCCCAGGTGGCGGGCGATCTCCCGGTTGGCGTCGCGTTCGGCCAGCGCCTGACGCTTGTCGTACTCCTTCTTGCCGCGGGCGAGGCCCAACTCGACCTTCGCCCAGCCGTTGTCGAAGTACATCGACAGCGGCACCAGCGTGGTCCCGCCGTCGCGCAGCTTCTCCAGGATCCGGTCGATCTCCACCCGGTTCAGGAGCAGCTTCCGGGTACGGCGGGGGGCGTGGTTGGTCCACGAGCCGAAGCCGTACTCGGCGATGTGCAGCCCGTACAGCAGGATCTCGCGGTCGCGTTCCTGCGCGAACGCGTCGACCAGCGACACCCGGCCGGCCCGCAGCGACTTGACCTCGGTGCCGGCCAGCACGATCCCGGCCTCGTACGTCTTCAGGATCGTGTAGTCGTGCCGCGCCTTCTTGTTCGAGGCGATGACCTTCCGCCCGGTCTCCCTGGCCACGACTACCCCCTCCGACGTCACCGGTAGCGAAGATACCGCCGAGCCCGTGCGCGGCGGCGTGCGGTGACGACCTGAGCGCCAGCGGGGTTACGCGGGCGCCATAACCCCACCCACGCTCAGCTCGTCGGGGAAGTACTCGCGGGGCGACCGGCGCCAGGGGTGGTACTTGAGTTGATCTGGGCGGGAGGGACGTTATCCCGCCCGGATAAGGTCCCTCCCGCCCAGATCGACAACGTCCGCCCGGATCTGGCGCGGTCGCGCTGACCGGGCAACGGCCGAGTCAGTCGTCGATGTGGATGCTTGTTATCCACGACGGGGGTTCGGGTGCGTCGGCGCCGATCAGGCCGGCGATGATCCGGGTGGACTCCAGCGGCTCGCCGGGCCACGGCGTGTGGCCGTCGGTCAGCACGATGACGAAGTGCGGGCGTACCTTGAGCGCGGCCTCGACCCCGATCCGCATGTCGGTGCCGCCACCACCCGCGAGCCGCACCTCCCCGGCGGTGTGCACCTGCTGCACCACGTGCACCGCCGCGTCGCAGGACAGGACCGTGACCCGGTTGCCGCCGATGCCGACCGCCCGCAGCACCCCGGACACCTCGGTGAGTGCCGCCGCGAGCTGCGGGTCGCCCATCGACCCGGACGTGTCGACTACGATCGCGACGCGGGGGACGGGCTGGCGCAGGCTCGGCAGCACCACGCCGCGTAGCGCCGCCGACCGGCGGGACGGCCGGTGGTAGGTGTAGTCGACCGCGCCGCTGGCCCAGGCGGCGGCTTCGCGTACGGCGCCGGTCAGCGCCCGCCGCCAGTCGACCCGTGGTTCGAGGATCTCGGCCGCCCACCGGCCCCAGCCGTCGGGTACGGTTCCCCGGCCGCGGGTGTGGGCGCGGATCGCGTGGGCGGTGTCCCGGCGGATGGCGCCGGCCTCGACGTCGCTGACCCCGCGCCCGCCGCCGGTTCCGCTCTCCCAGGGCCGGTCGACGCCGTGCGCGCCGGACCCGCAGTCGTGGCCTTTGACGCCGGGCGGGAGCGTCTTCAGGTACTGCTCGAACAGTTGGCCGTTCGGCAGCCCGTACGTCTTCGGTTCGATCCGGTCGGCCGGCAGCGGCAGCCGGTCGGCGACCAGATCGTCGTTGATCTCGCAGTCCTGGGCGACGTTGACCCGGTAGTGGTCGTGCCGGTCGCCGGCCGGTAGCCGGTCGGCCCGCCCGTGGTGGTCGCGCAGCAGGTGGGCGACCTCGTGGATCCAGACGGCGGCGAGCTGGGGGACCGGCTGCCGGTCGACGAAGTCCGGCGACACGTAGCAGCGCCAGCGGCGGTCGACGCCCATCGTCGGCACCTGGTCGGAGGCGACGACGGTGATGCTGAACAGCGCCGTCGCCAGGTAGGGGCGGTCCTGGGCGGCCCGGAACCGGGCGGCGAGCAGCTTCGTCCGGTCGAGGGCACCGGTCATCCGGTCAGGCGTCCGGAGAGCATCAGCACCTCGGCGAACGCGTCGATGGCCGGCGGCACCGGCCACGACCTGTCGCGCAGCGCGGCGAGGTCCATCGCGGCCCGGGCGGCGACGTCGGGTACGCCGGCCTGCACCGCCTTCTCCAGTACGACCCAGCCGGCCTCCCAGCGCTGCCGGTCCACCTTGGACTGGACGGCGGAGATGACGGCGGTGAGGAACGCGAGTTGCCGGTCGCCGCGCTCGGGAAGCTGGAACGCCTCCGGGTTGGCGAGCACCCGTTCCGGGTCGGGCAGGTCGAGGTTGTCGAGGTAGTTGACGAACTCCAGGCCGGCACCGTCACCGATCGCGCCGACGACGGCGAGCGCCAGCACGTCCGGGCCGGTGCCGGCGCTGTGGTGGAACGTGAGCAGCCGCAGCACCATCTCCCAGGTGCGTGGCGACGGCCACGCGCCGCCGCGGGCCTCGGTGTCGGCCGGCAGGTGGTGGGTGAGGCCGGGGCGGGCGGTGAGGAAGCCGGCGATCGCGCCGCGCGCCTTCGCCAGCGCGGTCGCGGCACGTCGCGGGTCGACGGCCGGCACGGTCACCGCCGGCCAGGTGCCGGCGAGTCCACGGGCCACCGTACGGGCGTCGTGCGTCCAGTGCAGGTGGACGAACCGGTTCGCCAGCGGCGGGCTGAGGTGCCAGCCGTCGGCGGCACTGGTCGGCGGGTTCGCGGCGGCGACGATCCGTACGGCGGGCGGCAGTTGCAGGCTGCCGACCCGGCGTTCGAGCACCACCCGCAGCAGTGCCGCCTGTACGGCCGGCGGCGCCGACGACAGCTCGTCGAAGAAGACCAGCCCGGACCCGGTACGGGCCAGCCGTACCGCCCAGTCCGGTGGGGCCATCGGCACGCCGTCGGTGGCCGGCGAGTCGCCGACGATCGGCAGCCCGGCGAAGTCGGACGGCTCGTGGACGCTCGCGATGACCGTCTCCATCGGCGTGCCGAGCCCGTCGGCGAGCTGCTGCAACGTCGCGGACTTGCCGATGCCGGGCTCACCCCACAGCAGCACCGGCAGGTTGGCCGACACGGCGAGCGCGAGTGCCGCCACCTTGGGGTCCTGGGCCGGCTCGGTGCGCCAGCTCCGGGTGGCGGCGATCAGGGCGTCGGCGGCGGCGAGAGCCTGGTCGGTCACCGGTCTTCCCACTCGTCGATCAGCTTGCGGATGGCGGTCATCGGATGGGGATCGTCGTCGTCCTCGTGCAGTTCGGACTTGTATTCGGCGATCTCGGCGGCGGTCGTGTCCCCGCCGCCCAGGTGCGGGTCGGCACCGGCTTCGAGCAGCGCGCGCACCTGTTCGACGGTGCCGCCGTCGCTGACGGTGACGTGCAGGGCGGTGCGGCCCCGGCGGTCGGCGGCGTCGACCGGCACCCCGACGTCGACGAGGCGCCGGACCAGGGCGGGATCGTCCATCGCCCGGGTGTGGTGCAGCAGTGTGCCGCCGCGACCGTCGACCATCCGCGGGTCGAGGCCGGCGTCGAGCATTTCGGCCAGCGCGGCCGAGCCGCCGTGCTGGAAGCGTTGCAGCACGTGTCGGCGCAGTTCCCGCAGTGGGCGGGGGAGCCGGTCGCCGGAGCCGTGCCACGCCTCCACGGCGGCGAAACAGCCGGAAACCTGCCCGCCGAGCGTACGCAGCATCCGCTCGCGGCTGACCTCTTCCGGCGAATGCGACACCGGGGTGAGCCGGCCGTCGGCGTGCACGACGGTGTGCCAGGCGCCCCGGCACCGTACGGGCACGCTCACCCTCAGGTCGGTGCCCGCCGAGGGCGCGGCCGGGGCGGGGCTGTCCGGGAACAGCGCCTGCCGTACGAGGGGGTGCAGGTCGGCGTGCTCGATCCAACCGGCGCGGACCAGTTCGAGGTCGGCCGGCCGGGTGTGCACCAGCGCCGCAAACTGGGGCAGCCGCCAGGTCTTCGGGTCGTAGCCGATCATCCGTACGCCGGGGCGGCCGTGAGCATCGCGGCTCACCACGGCGATCGGCCCCCAGTGGCCCGCGATCTTCGCCTCGTCGACGCCGTGGCGCGCGTGCAGCCGGGCCATCTCGGCGGCGACGCCGAGCGCGACGACCGAGTTGCCCATCGAGGAGAGCCGCACGGATCGGCGGTCCGGCTCGGTCGGGTCGAGGTCGGCGCCGCCGACGGCCCACGCACCGACGATGTCGCCGTCGACCAGCCGCCGGTCGTGGACCTCCCACCGGCTCGCCGGGTCGCCGGGCACGACCTCGGTCGCGTACGCCTCGAACGGGCGAGTCGTGCCGTCCGGCTCGAAGCCGGGAAGCCGGTCGGGGGACCCGCCGTAGGCCGCGGCGAGCCCGCCGACGTGGGCCGCGCTCCAGAAGACCGGCGACAGGTCGATCAGGCCCTCGTCGCCGCCGATCCGGGTCTTCCCGACGGTGAGTCGCAGCCGCTGGGAGCCGTCGACGGTCTTCGGCGTGGTCAGCACCAGGCCGACGTCGTCGGTGCCGATCCGGCCCTCCCGCACCGACAGCAGATAGTTCTCGTGGGTGGCGATGCTCGTGCGCCCGCCGAGCGCCCGGGGCAGGTGCCAGCGCAGCAGGTCAGGGGCGAACACGGCGAGGTCGGCCTCGATCAGGTCGGCCTGCCGGTCGCCGTGCTCGCGGCGTACGTCGGCGAGGTCGAAGGCGACGTCGATCCGTCCCGCCGCGCAGGCGGCCCGCCAGTCACCGGCCTCCCGGGCGGCGGCGCACGCCTCGATCATCGCCGCCGGTACGGCGTACCGCCGGATGCGTCGCCAGACGGTGAGGTGGGGGATGCCGAGCACTGTCACCTGTAGACACTCGCGATCGCCTGGATGTCCGGGTGCGGTTGGGTCGCCGGCCGGTCGGCGACCAACGCGGCCGCCTGCCGGCGCATCCGGCGTGGCACGCCGCCGTTGATGCCGAGGTATTCCAGGGTCGGGTGCCCGTCGAGAGCCGCCACGAGCAGCCGGGCGCCCCGCCCGCCGATCTCGGTGCGCCGGACGTCGAGCCGGCGCAGCCGGGCCGCCGGCAGCGCCCCGGCGAGGATGGCCGCGCCCTCGTCGCCGACCCGGTTGCCGTGCGCGCCCAGCGCCCGCTCGGACGGCGGCCGGGCAAGGTCCAGCGCCTGCCACGCCGCGAGGTGCCGGGCCAGTGCCGCCACCCCGGCCGGGGTCAGGCCGTTGCCGCCGAGGCCCAGCGTCATCGGCACCCCGTCGATGGCGGCGCCCAGCGCGGCGGCGCCGGTGTCGCCGAGGTGGTTGGCGGCCAGGTAGAGCTCGCGGATGCCGGCGTCGTGGACGAGCGTACGCAGCGCCGGCACCACCTCCGGGCCGAAGCCGTTGCCGCCGAGGAACAGCCGTTGCAGCTTCTGCCGCCGGCCGGCGAGCGCCTCGGCCAGCGTCGCCAGCCCACGCCCGCTCATGCCGACGTTGACCAGGTCGAGGGTCCGGATCGTGGAGTTGACGGCGAGTGCCCGGGCCAGCCGGGCCACGCCCTCGTCGCCGATCGGGTTGCGCTTGAGCCACAGCGCGCGCATCGTCTCGTCGCTCTCGATCCGGCCGGCGAGCGCGTCGACGCCGGCCGGATCGATCCGGTTGCAGCCCAGGTAGACCGTCTCCAGGCCGTGCCCCGGCCGCAGCGCGTCGGCGACCGCCCGGGCGCCGTCGCTGCCGAGCCCGTTCGTGCCCAGCAGCAGGTGCCGGACCAGCGGCGAGTCGACCGCGGCGGCGACGATCCGGCCGGTCCGGACCGGCCCGATGCCCTGCTTGCACAGGTCGAGCCGGCCGTCGACCTGCATGGTCCCGCGCGGGAACACCTCCGCGTCGCGGACCGCGTCGGGCACCGCGAGCCGGGTCAGCAGCGGGTCGAAGTCACCCTCGTCGGCGAGCCCGGCCTCCGGATGGGTGATGGCCGGGCAGCGTACCGGGGTCGGATCGGTCACCAGGGCACACTCCGGTAGTCCTTGAGGAACAGGCCGCTCACCGGCGTCCCGGACACGCCGCGCACGACCGGGTCGTAGACCCGGGCGGCACCGTCGACCACGTCCAGCGGCGGGCGGAAACCCTGCTCCCGCTGCGCGGTCTTGCTCGGGTGCGGGCGCTCGTCGGTGACCCAGCCGGTGTCCACACTGTTCATGTGGATGCCGTCGGTCACGTAGTCGGCGGCGACGGTGCGGACCAGCATGTTCAGCGACGCCTTCGCCATGTTGGTGTGCGGATGCCGGACGGTCTTGCCGGCCCGCGAATAGCTGCCCTCCATCGCGGACACCTGCACCACGTGCCGCTGCGGGTGGGCGCTCGCCGCCATCAGCGGCCGCAGCCGCGAGGTGAGCAGGAACGGCGCGAACGCGTTGACCACATGCACCTGCAACCACTCCTGCGGGGTCACGTCGGCGTCGCGCAGCACCCACGAGTTGACCTCGCGCAGGTCGAGCGGCTGGCCGGTCTCGTCGACCCGGCCGGCCGGGAAGAACGTGTCGAGCACCGCCGGGAGCCCCGCCCCGGTCGCGACGGGCGGCGCCCCGCCGATCGCGATCCGGGCCGCCGGCCCGTCGAGCGCCACCGACTCACCCTCGCGGACCTCCCGGTGGTAGGCCACCGGCCGGTGCAGCGTCTGCGCCGCGTTGTTGACCAGGACGTCCAGCCCGCTGAACCGCCGGCCGGCCAGGGCGACGAGATCGAGCACCGCCGGCAGGTCGAGCAGGTCGACGCCGTGCACGTAGAGCCGGTCCGCCCAGTCGTCGAAGTCGGCGACGGCCGCGTAGCGGCGGGCCGCGTCACGCGGGAACCGGGTCGTGACGATGACGTCGGCACCGTCGCGCAGCAACTTCAGCGCGGTGTGGAAGCCGATCTTCACCCGGCCGCCGGTGACGACCGCCGTGCGGCCGGTCAGGTCGCAGCGGGCGTGCCGGCGCAGCCTGTTCTCCGCCGCGCAGGACGTGCACATCAGGTGGTAGTCGACGTCCACCTCCCGGTAGGCCACCTTGCACACGTAGCAGTGCCGGGCCCGCACCAGCGTGCCGCCGCCGGCCCCCGCCCGGCCCTCGGCCGGCCCGGTGCCGGGGATCTCGGTGTGAAACCGGGTGGCGCTCGCCAGCACCGCCCGGTCCGCCTCGCGGGTACGCGCGTCGCGGCGCGACTTCGCCCGCTTCTTCACCCCGCGGGCGGCGGTGACCACCGCCCGCTCCAGCCGCTGGCGCGTCGGGTCGTCGAGGTCGTCGCCGTCGAGGCGCGCGAGCACGGCCAGGCAGGCCGCCAACTCGGCGCGGTCGACGGACACGGTGCCTCCCCGGAAGCGGTTGGTGGCGAGACCGGCCGGATTCGAACCGGCGTCCTCCAGATTGCAGTCAAGGCGCGTCGACCTCTGCGCTACGGCCTCGCCGCGCGGCAGCATACCCAACACCACCGACAGCCCCGACGGCTACCGCTTCGACCCACGGCGGGCCTGGGCGAGCACCTGCGCGGCGGTCCGGCCCCGCCCGTCGACCGAGCCCGGGTCGGCACCCGCCTCGACCAGCGCCGCCACGACATCGGCGGCTCCGGAAGCGGCAGCCCGGTGGAGCGGTGTGTCACCGTTGCGGTCGTGGTCGGTGACCGCCAGCCCGGCGGCGAGCAGGACCGGCAGCGCCCGTCGGTGGTCGAGGTGGTGCAGCCAGTGCATCAGCGTGCCGCCGTCGCTGTCGCGCAGACCGGGATCCAGGCCCGCCGCGACGATGGCGAGCAACGTGTCGGTGTCGCCGTGGAAGGCGAGCGCGAACAGGTCCTGCCGGATCCGGCGGAGATCCTTCGGCACCGGCTTCGCCCCGGTACGGAACGCGCGGACCGCCGCGGCGCAGCCGCCGATCGGACCGCCGAGCACGGCGAGCGTGAACTCCCGGTCGATCTCCCGCTCGGAGTGCTCCAGGGTGGTGATCCGGGCGCCGGTCACCCGCACCGGATGCCACTGCCCCCCGCACCTGATCCGGATCACCGGCCGTTCCACCGGTACCGGAGCCGGTGGCGTCCGCGGCTGCCCCGGGAACAGCGCCTCGTGCACGAGCGGATGCAGGTCGTCGACCCGCAGCGCACCCCGGCGCAGCAGCGCCACGTCGACCGGAGCCGCCACCCCGAAGGCGATCGGCCCGGCGAAGTCCCGTTCCCAGGCCGCCATCCGTACGGTCAGACCTCCGTCGTCCGCCACGTCGACCGCGATCGACTGGGACAGGGCCCGCAGCGACGGTCGCGCGTACCGCCCGGCGAGGCGGCGGGACTCGGCCGCCAGCACCGGCAGCGACGCCCCGAACCGGGCGAGCCACGGCTCCAACGTCTGGCCGCCGTACCACCGCGGCGGCGGCTTCGGGTCGACCGCGCGGCCGGCAGCCTCGTAAGCCGCCGTCACCTGGCCCGTCTCCAGCAGCTCCGCCAGCACCTCGACCTCGTCGGCCCGGTCGGCCGGCCGCCGCGCGACGGCGACACCCGGCGGGTACGGCCGGCCGTCGGGGTCGTGCCAGGCCAGCCGGGTCGCCGACGCGCCGTACGCCCAACGCCGGGCGGCGACCGCGTCGGCGTGCCAACACCAGTCGGGCAGGTCGTACAGGTTGTACCAGGGGCGGTCGAGCTTCGCGGCGGACAGGACCCGCAGTTCGATGCGCTGCCGGAACCGTTCGCCGGCCGGCAGGTCGGCGACCAGTACCGCCCGGTCACCGATCGCACCCGCCAGCCGGGACAACACGATCCGGGCACGGGGCCACAGCTCCAGCGACGCTGTCCGTGGCGCGAACCGGCGCAGCAGATCGGGCGCGAACCCGAGCAGGTCGGCTTCGATGGCGGCCGCCTGTTCGGCGCCGAACCGGGCGGCCACGTCCCGCGGGTCGACGTGTACGTCGACGAGACCGGCCGCGCAGACGCCCCGCCAGTCACCGGCCCGCCGCCGGTCGGCCACGGCGGCGACCATCGCCGGCGGCGACAGATAGCCGAGGTTCCGCGCATGCTTCTCGCGGTGGCTACGACGGAGCATGAGCTGCCCGATCCGCTCGTCAGGACGCAGGGTGGCGGGCCGGCCGGAATCGAACCGGCGTCCTCCCGGTGGGAAACCGGGCGCGACGACCTCTGCGCTACGGTCCGCCGCCGCCGAGTGTAGGCCGGCTTCGCGCCGATCGGAGTACGGCGATCGTCGCGACGGCGAGGGTGAGCGTGACGGCGGCGCTGACGGCCGCGGTGAGCTGGAATCCGCTGACGAATGCCGCCCGGGCGGCGTCGGCGAGTGCCGGTCCGGCCGGTGTGGACAGACGGGCGCCGAGGTCGACGGCGGCCGCGAGGCTGTCGGTGGCGCTGGCAGCGGCATCGGCGGGGACACCGGTCGGTATCCGGTCGCCGACCAGGTCCCGGTAGCGGGCCGCGATGACGCTGCCGAGGACGGCGATGCCGAGGGCGCCACCGAGCTGGGGTGATGTCGAGGCCATCGCCGAGGCTGATCCGGCGCGTTCCGGGGGTGCGCTGCCGATCACCAGGTCGGTGGCGAGGGCCATCATCGGGCCGAGTCCGGCCGAGACGATGACGGCGCCGGTGACCAGTGTGGCGAGCCCGTCGGTGGGACCGATCCGGGTGAGGACGACGAAGCCCGCGGTGGCGACGAGAAGCCCGCCGGCGATGACCGTTGCCGGCCGGACCAGCCTGACCAGCTGCGGTGCGGCCGTCGATCCGGCTATGACGCCGAGCGCCGAGGGTGCGGTCCACAGGCCGGCCTGCAGAGGCGACAGCCCCTGCACGAGTTGGAGGTATTGGGCGATCGCGTAGTTCGCGCCCCAGAGCACGAAGATGCCGAAGGCGAGGGTCGCCAGCGCCGCGCCGAAGGCGGGGTTACGGAAGAGGGTGAGGTCGACCATCGGGTCGGGCAGCCTTCGCTGCCGGCGTACGAAGGCGGTGGCGAGGGCCAGACCGAGCGCGAGCAGGAGTGGGCAGGTCCATTCGCCGCTGCCTGTCGCGATCTGCTTGAGCGCGTAGACGACGGGCAGTACGGCGCCGACCGTGAGCAGAGCGCTGAGCACGTCGATCCGGCCGCGTTGGTCTCCGTGCCGCTCGGGGAGCAGCCATGGGCCGAGCATCAGCAGGAGTGCCATGACCGGCATGCCGATGAGGAAGACCGAGCCCCACCAGAACCGGTCCAGCAGCCAGCCGCCGACGAGTGGCCCGATCGCGGTGCCGGCGGAGACGCTCGCGATGACCGCGCCGATCGCGACGCGTCGCTGGCTCGCGGTGGTGAAGAGAGTGGCGGTCAGGGCCAGGACCGACGGCATCAGGGTCGATCCGGCGATACCCATGAGCGCGCGTACGGCGATCAGTGTTTCGGCGTTCGGGGCGTACGCGGCCAAAGTCGAGGCCACCGCGAACACTGCCGCGCCGAGCATCAACAGGCGGCGGCGCCCGATCCGGTCACCGAGCGAGCCCATGGCCAACATCGCTCCGGCGAGGGTGAACGCGTAGATGTCGACGATCCACAACTGCTGGCTGCTGCTGGCGCCGAGATCCGCGCCGATCGTCGGCAGCGCGAGGTGGGTCACGGTCAGTTCGAGTGAGGCGAGCAGTGCGGGCAGCATCAGCACGCAGAGGCCGAGCCACCGGCGCCCGCCAGTCTGCCGGGTTCCGGAGTGGACCGGGTTCTTCTGGGGCATGACGGCGACGCTAAAACTTCAACCTTGGTGGAAGTCAACGGAGCGAGCCGCGGCTGATTCGGCATCCGGTCACCTCGTAGGGTTCTGCGGGTGGACTCCCAACCAGCCGACGTGATGGCGGCGATGGAACAGTTCCTTGCCCGGATCGCACCGTTCGACCCGCGACCCGGCGCCAAGGTGGTGTCGGTCGAGATGCGGGCCGGTCGCGTGCGAGGTGGCTTCGAGTTGACCGAGCGGTCGGCGCGGGCGCTGTGCGAGGCACTCGCGCGCTACACCGACCCGGACGACCACGGCCGCTGTAGTGGTTGCGGCGGCCACCTCGACCGCAACCTCCAGTGCCCGGGCTGCGGCTACGTCGGCGGTGTCTTCGGCGAGACGATCGCACACCGGGCGGCGGAGATCGCCAGCCGTGGGGAGGGCTAGCCAGCCGCCGCCAGGCGTTCGAGGTCCGCGCGGGTCAGCGTCAGTTCGTTGCCCGGTACGACGGACAGCGTGCCCGAGTCATCCACCCGGTACTGCCCCTGCTGCGGGTTGAGCAGCGACGCCGGCGCGTTCGGGTACGTCGACAGGAACAGCACGTACCGCTCGCCGCCGCTCAGCGGCACCGCGCCGGCAACCTCGTGCCGTACGCCGCGCAGCGTTCCGCCCATCTCCTTGACCTCGATGCTCTGTCCGACCCGCACCTCGCCCTTGAAGACGGTGACCACCCGGGCGGTGTAGACCGTGATCACCATGGCGCCGGACACCGACTCGGCATCCGGCTCCACCCCGGCCTGCGGATTGGCCGCCGGATCGGTGCCCGTCGGCGGGTCCGGCTTCAACAGGGTGACCCGGGAGTCGGGGGAGAGGTCGGCCTCCACGACGAGATCCGCCCGGTCGAACAGCGCCGCCTGCGACTCGTAGTAGGGGTAGTCGACCTGGCTTTCCGCCACGCCCACCGCCACGCACGCGGTGGCACTGAGCGTCAGCACGAGTACGCCGGCGAGCCGGGTCAGCAGCATTCGCACCGGGCACCTCCGCAAGGCTCCGAGCGGCAATGGTCAACCCTACGACGCTTCACCACACCCGAGCGTTCCCGTGCTCAGACGATCGCGTCGGCGGCCAGCGGCCAGGTGCTGCGTCGCAGGGTCAGCCGGTCCTCGAAGGGATACCAGTCGTGCTGTTCGTCCGGTGGCAGCGGGGCGCGGACGAGGCAACGGTGCAGCAGCATCTCGCGCCGCCGGTCGATCGGATGGTTCTCGTCGGCGTCGAAGGACCCTTCGGGGATCACGGGAGCGTCGACGCCGATGTCGGTTCTGCCGTCCCAGTTGAGGTGCAGGCCGTCACCGTCCTCGTAGAAGCGGGTGAACTCGGTACGCCACTGCGAGTTGGACCCCCAGCCGTGCGAGAGGTCGTGTGTCGTGCGAGAGCCACGCCGGAAGGTGAAGTGCAGCGTCGACCGAGTCGCCACGTCCGGGTCGATGAGCCACGAGGGCGCCCTGACCCGTACGCCGGCCCGGCAGAACTGGAGGTCGCCGAAGCGGAAGCCGGGCCAGAGCACCTCCTGGAGCGTCGCCGTAACCGCGGACTCGTCGGTCTCCACGGCGAAGATCTCGTGGTGGAACGGCGAGAACTCGTGACCGTGCTCAAAGCGGTCGAATCCGATCCCGGACAGGAACGTCTCGTGCACCGCCAGGTTGGTGGGGTCCAACCGTCGTACGCCCGTCGTGCCCGAGCCCTCGGTGGGTTCGCCGTCGGGGCAGCCGAGTTCGAGGAGGTAGTCACTGATCCGGCTGAGCGCGTACAACTCCCACAGTTGGTTCCACAGTTCGTCGCCGGCAGGGCGGTGCCGCTTCTGTCGGTGCCGCAGCGGGGCCAGCGCTGCCAGTTGGGCAGCTGACCGCTCAGGGTGGGCACGCAGCAGCTGCCCGACATCCGCGTCATCCGGTCGGTACATCAGTTCGTCGTAGAGTTCGCGGAACCAGCCGTACTCCGTCTGCACCGCGCAATCCTTGCCGGGCAGGTGCGGTGGGGCAAGGGATCTAACGGGGGCGGGACGTGGCGACGACGTACCGGGTGGCGAGGCAGACGGCACGCTGGTGCCGGTTCGCCGCCGTCTCGGTCGACGTCGGCACCGCGTCCCGGCACGAGGTGGTCGGGGCGCCGGACGGGATCCACCCGTACCGGCTACGGGAAGCCGAACTCGGTGCGTGGCAGGCGCTGCGCGCTTTGCCGGCGGGCAGCGGTCCGCGACAGGTGATCATTCGGGACATCGTCGCCTCCGACGCCGACACCAACATCGGCGACATCCACGAGGCGGCGGCACGCGCGGTCTGGCAGGCACCGGATGTTGACCCGCGACCGGCGTACGCGGGATTCGGCGATCCGGAGCTGGTCGACCTCTGGCTGCGGGACCGGATCGGCCTCCGCCTGACCGCGGTGACCGAGGCGCGGCACTGGTACGACGGACGGCGCGGACCCGATGCCGATGGCCTGCTCCACATGTGGCTGCACTTCGAGCGCGGTGCCCCGACAAAGCTGCACGGACAGGGCGACGAGTTGCTGCTGTCCGTCGAGGAGCCATACGCGTCGTACGACATGGACGAGTACGGCGAGGTCCGGGTCGGGTCGCGGGCGCCTGACCTGCTCGCCGGGATCGTCGGCGCCCGGCTGGACGCCGCCGCCGTTGTTCTCGGTCCAGGGGACGCCCCGGTCTGTGCGGGGCTGCGGCTGCGGCTGGGTGGCGCCGAGATCACGATCGCCACATACGGCGACGAGTGGACGCTCGCCCGGTCGGATCTTCCAGGTAAGACGGACGGTCGTTCCAGTTGAGAGGTTGACGGGAGTCGACCCGGTTCTTCGGTGATCGTCATGCTCTGCCGTGGCGCGTCCATTTACCTCCGACAGTCCCCAGTTTGCGCAGGTGCCGGCGGTGTCCGGCGGTGCCGATCAATGTGACGTAGGTCTTGCCGTCGATGCGGATCACGGCTTAGGCTGCGTAAGCGCTTGCGAAAGCGCTTACGTCCCGGTGCAAAGGAGCGTCCAGGGATGACGACCGGATTCGTCCGCACCCGCAAGGCGTCGGCCCGAGGGCCGGCAACGGCTCGCACAATCGGTGCTGACCTGCGAAAAGACCGCACCCCCGCAAAGTGGCCCGGTCGCGGACGGATCATGCCACCCGATCACGTCCCGGTCGGCGCCTTTGCAACTCCCACCGACCCTCTCCGGCCGGCCGGCTGACCCGACGGCCCGATTCCGAGAGGCCCTATCGCTACCTGACAAGCAGCGCTGACACACCCCACCGACCGTCCCCCGATTGGAGTGACACGCGTGCGCGTTTCAGCTCGTAGCAGCGGCAGGACGCTGGCGACAGCGGCACTCACCGCTGCCGCACTCGTCCTGTCCACCCTGGTCGCCCCGACCGCGGCGCAGGCCGCCGAGGCGATCTACGACCCGATCCCCGAGCAGCCCGTCCAGTCACGTCTCGGGCTGGTGCTCGAGGAGTTCGCGGCGTTCCCCCGCTCGTTCCCGACCCCGGCGCCGACCGACGGCCGGCTCATGCGGCACGCCCGGATCAACGCGCTCATCGAACTGCCCGACGGCACCGGCCGGATGGCCGTACCCGACCTCAACGGCAACCTCTACCTGGTCAAGGACGGCGAGGAGCACGTCTACCTCGACGTCGCCGCGACGTTCGCACCGCAGTTCTTCTCCGGCC
This sequence comes from Polymorphospora sp. NPDC050346, assembly GCF_040655695.1. Lineage (NCBI taxonomy): Bacteria > Bacillati > Actinomycetota > Actinomycetes > Micromonosporales > Micromonosporaceae > Polymorphospora > Polymorphospora sp. NPDC050346. The sequence goes on from NZ_JBFAKM010000008.1 coordinate 218,491, forward strand.
GCGGCCTCGGCCAGGGCTTCGGATACGTCGCCTTCCACCCCGAGTTCGCGAAGAACGGCCTCTTCTACACCGTCCACACCGAACTCGCGTCGACCACCACGAAGGTGCCCGACCTGGTGGCCCAGCCCGGTACGACGTACCACGGCATCGTCACCGAGTGGCGGGCCACCAAGCCGGCCGCCGACACGTTCGAGGGTGCGCGGCGCGAGGTCATCCGGATCGGGTTCGCCGGCCAGACCCACGGCATCCAGCAGATCGACTTCAACCCGACCGCGAAGCGCAACGACCGTGACTACGGCCTGCTCTACCTCGCCGTCGGCGACGGCGGTATCGGGGTCCGCAACGACGACCCGCAGGACATGACGATGCCGCACGGCAAGTTCCTGCGTATCGACCCGCTCGGCCGCGACTCCGCCAGCGGCAGGTACGGTGTGCCGCGCAGCAACCCGTTCCACGGCGACGAGGGCACGCTCGGCGAGATCTACGCGATCGGCATGCGTGACCCGCACCGGTTCAGCTGGGACCCGGGTGCCAACAACCGGATGTTCCTCGGCCACATCGGCGAGCACGCCATCGAGGCGATCTACGAGGTACGCGCCGGCGACAACTACGGCTGGAGCGAGCGCGAGGGCGCCTTCGTCTTCGACAAGACGGCCACCAACCCGTGCGACAAGATCCTGCCGCTGCCCGCCGACGACGCGCAGTACGGCTACACGTACCCGGTCGCCGCGTACGACCACGACCCGCCGCCCGGCTGGAACTGCACCTCCGACGTCGGCCGCGCGGTCGCTGGCGGGTTCGTCTACCGGGGCAAGAACGTGCCGGCGCTGAAGGGCAAGTACGTCTTCGGCGACCTGGTCGACGGCCGGGTCTTCTACACCGAGGTCAACCAGATGCGGCGCGGCAAGGACCTCGCCCCGCTGCACCAGCTCAAGCTGGTCGACGGCGCCACCGGCAACTGGATTCGCATCCAGGACCTGTCCGGCCCCGGCTCGCAGGGTGACCCGAACCGCGCCGACCTGCGGTTCGCCGCCGACGCCTCGGGTGAGCTGTACCTGTTCTCGAAGGCGAACGGCAAGATCTGGAAGGTCACCGGTACGAAGGAGTTCGCCGGCGAGAAGACCGGCACCAACCGGGTCGGCAACACCACCGGGGCGCGGAACTGGGCGCCGATCACGCCGTCGAAGTGGCAGTTCACCCGTAACGAGGTGATCCTGGCCGAGGCCGGCGTGTCGCGGCCCGGCCCGCGCCGCCCGTTCGAGTACGCCGTCCTGACCGCCGGACCGACGTTCGGCGCGGTCCAGATCGACGCCAAGGTACGCCTGGACACGCCGGTCGAGGTCACCAACCGCGACGTCATCATCGTCTTCGGCTGGAAGTCCGACACCGAGTACTACTACGCGCACCTGTCGACCGACAACATGATCTACCCGCACAACGGCATCTACAAGGTCAACAACGCCGACCGGGAGCGGATCGACCACCAGTGGAACGGCTGGCGTGGCGCGCCGCCGGCGATCACCGACGCCGAGTGGCACCAGGTCCGGGTCAAGCACCTGCCGGCGACCGGCGAGGTCGCCGTCTACCTCGACGGCGCCAAGGACCCGCTGATGACCGCGGTCGACAAGACGTTCGGCTCCGGTCGGGTCGGCTTCGGCTCGTTCGACAACATCGGCCGGGTCAAGGACGTCAAGGTGGTCGGCACCAGGACTTCCTGACGGTCCGGCGGCACCGGCTCCTGACCGGGGCGGGCGGGGAACGGCGTTGTTCCCCGCCCGTCCCGCTGTCCGGGTGGGCTACCCGCGGCGGCCGTTGTAGACGGTGGCGTCGGTCCGTTCGCCGTACGCGCGGAAGACCGCCAGCGCCTCGTCGCGCAGGATGTCGGTGCGTACGTCGATGCCGCGCTTGACGAGTTGCTCCTGCCAGTCGTCACGGACCGGGCCCTCGTCGAATCCGGTGAGGTGTTCGACCTCGTCACCCTGGCCGGCGATGGTGAGTCGGCCGACACCGGACCACACCGTCGCGCCGTAGCACATCGCGCACGGCCGCCAGTTGACGGTGAGTTCGGTCCGCAGCCCGGGGAGGCCACCGAGGTCCCAGGTGCCGAACCGGGTCTGGGCGAGCGAGATCGCGACGATCTCGGCGTGCAGGGCGGACAGGTCGGCGGCGAGCACGAGGTTCACCCCGACGGACAGGATGCGTCCCGTGTCCGCGTCGGTGACCAGGGCCGCGAACGGGCCGCCGGTCCCTTCACGGTGGTTGCGGTCGGCGAGGCGGAGCACCAGCCGCATCCGCTCCTCGACGTCGGCCAGCACCGGCGGGTCGTCGGCGATCTCGTCGGTCACCCAGTCGGGCAGCCGGGCGCCGAAGATCGTGGGGATGGTGTCGGTGTCCATGGGGCTCCTACGCGAAATCGCGGTCTGTGCGGGGATGGCGGGGCCTGCCGTGGGCGGGCCGGGATCCGGGCCGTGGACGGCCGGAGAAGAGCGACGACCGGCGTACGGTCGGCCGGCTCGGACGTGCCGGCTACTCGGCGCCGGCGGCTTGGTCGCCGTGGGCGATCCGGCCCCGGGTCCACGCGCTCGCGTGCGCACGGCGGCGCAGGTCGAAGCGGGCCGGCAGCGGCAGTCCCGTCATGATCGCGCACCTCCCGCCGGGGCTCGGGTTCCACCACCTTCCGCGGTGGTGTCCAGGGCCGATATCCGGGCGCCCGGTTTCGTCACTGTATCCGAGGGCGTGAACGCGCATGCCCGGATGACGGACAGCCGACGCCCGGCACCCGGGGCCGGCCGCTGTCCGCTCTCGGCGTACCGGCCTGTCTTTCGCCGGCACGACCTGACACGCTGCGGCCATGGATCTGGGGTTCAGTGGTGAGGTCGCCCGACTCTACGAAACCTATCGGCGGGGCTATCCCGCCCCGGTCGTCGACGCGATAGTCGACGCGTTCGCGCTCTCGGCCGACGACGTCGCCGTCGACCTCGGCTGCGGCACCGGCCAACTCACCCTTCCGCTCGCCGACCGGCTCCGGGCCGTCGTCGGCGTCGATCCCGAGCCGGACATGCTCACCCTCGCGCGGCGGGCCGCCGCGCGCCGGGACGTACGCAACGTGGCCTGGATGCTCGGCGACGACGCCGACGTCCCGGCGGTCGGTGTGCTCCTCGGCGCCGGCTCGGTCGGCGTGGTGACGGTGGCGACCGCACTGCACTGGATGGATACCGGGCGGCTGTTTCCGGCCGTGGCCGACCTGGTCCGGCCGGGCGGGGGATTCGCCGTCGTCACCAACGGCCGGCCGCTGTGGCTGCTGGACGCGCCCTGGTCCCGGGAACTGCGGGCCTTCCTCGAGTCGTGGACCGGGAGCGACCTGTCCTGGGGATGCGGCTCCGACGACGCCGACCAGCGGCGCTACCGCGAGGGCCTGACCGCCGCCGGGCTGACCGTCTCGGCGACCTCGGTCGCGTACCCCGCCGACCTGGACCTGCCGGGCCTCGTCGGTGAAGTGCTGACCGCGTTCCCGGCCTCGGAGCTGCCGACCGGGCCGGACCGGGAGCGGTTCGCCGAAGGCGTCGGTGCGGCGGTCGGCGCCGGCCCTTTCCACCAGCCCGTCCAGGTCGACCTGCTCTTCGGCCGACGGCGCGGTGATGCCGCGTGCTGACCGGGCTGGCCGGGAATCCGGCTCTGCCGGCCGACCTGCTCGACCGGCTGGTCGCGCTTGCCGACACCGCGCTGGGCGAGCTGCTCGCCGACCGCGCCGACCTGTCCGGGCCCCAGGTGCGGGCGCTGGTGGCGCGGTGCGGAAGTCCGGTGGCGGCACGGCTGGCCCGGCGCGGACTACTCGGTGAGGGTGACCCCGGTGCCGACGACCCGGAGGTGCGGCTCGTCCTGCTCGACACCACCGGCGGGCCGGAGCGGTGGGCCCGGGAACTCGCCCGGCACCCCGACCCATCGGTACGGACGCGGCTCGCCGCCGCCCGGCACGTACCGGCCGACGTGTTGGCGGTGCTGGCCGAAGACGCCGACGTCGACGTGGTCACGGAGGTGGCGCTGTCGGCGGCGCCGGTCCGGCCGTACGCCGAGACGCTGGCCCGGCATCCGCATACCCAGGTACGTCGGGCACTCGCTCTCAACGGCGACACCCCACCGCACCTGCTGGCGGCGCTGGCGACCGACGGCGGCCGGCCGGCGGCGCGGTTCTGCCCCGTCTGCCAGCCGAACCCGGAGCCGTATCCGGGCCGTTACTGCGGCGGCGGTCACGAGTCGGCCGTGTCCGGCATCCGGGAAGCCGCCGCCCGCAACCCGGCGACGCCGCCCGGCGCGGTGGCGCCCCTGATCGCAGACGGGGAGACGTTCGTCCGGTGGGCGCTCGCCGGGCGGCATGACCTGCCGCCGGACGCCTATCGCCGGCTGGCCGTCGATCCGATACCGGGCGTGCGCGGCGAGGTGGCGGCCAACCCGGCGATCGACGAGTCGCTGATGTGGGAGATGGCCGCGGACCTCACCTACGGTGTGCGGCGGGAGTTGGCGCACAATCCCCGGGTCCCGATCGACGTGCTCGTCCGGCTCGCCGCCACGACCCGGATCGGCCCGACGCCGCTGCGACGGATCTCGTCAGCGTCCGCCGCGGAGATCGAGCTGCTGGCCGGTTCCGCGGTGCCCGCCGTCCGGATGCTGCTCGCCCAGCGGGCCGACCTGCCCGCCACGGTGATCGACGCTCTCGCCGCCGACCCGGACGCGAAGGTGGTCGCCTCCATCGCGGCCAACCCCGTGCTCACCGCCGGCCGGTTGCGCTCGATGGTGGACCGGCACGGCACGCGGGTCAGCTTCCGCGTCGCGGCCAACCCGGCGTGCCCGGCCGGGTTGCTGCACCACATCGCGGTCCACGCGCCGGCTCGCAAGGCGCTGCGGGAGATCGCCCGGCATGCCAACGCCACCGCACCGGCCCTGCTGCGCTGCCTCGACGACGACCGGGCCCGGCCGGTCGCGGCCCGCCACCCGGCGCTGCCGGCCCGGACCGTCGTCGAACTCCTCGCCGACCCCGACCCGGACGTGGTCGAGGCGGCCGCCGCCAACCCGTCCCTGCCCCGGCCGGCGATGGAGAGCCTGCTGTCCGGTACCGCCCAGCCCGGGGCCGGGGCCGGGCACGTCCTCGGGCAGCCGGCTACCGGGTGATGAGGATCTTGCGGCCGATGCCGGCCCGGAACTGGGCCAAAGCGTCGGCGTAGCCGTCGAGCGGGAACCGGTGGCTGACGAAGACGTCGGGGTCGAGCACGCCGGCGGCGAACAGTTCACCGGCCCGCTCGAAGCTGTGCAGCACCGCCATCGAGCCGGTGATGGTGATCTCCTTGTTGTAGACCCGGAACGGTTCGATGGTTGCCCGGGCGTCGTACGACGAGACCCCGAACTGTAGGAACGTGCCGGCCGGCCCGACCCGCGTCAACCCGTCGGCGATGGCGGCCTCGACCCCGGTGCAGTCGATGACGACGTCCCAGCCGCGCGGCCGGTCCAGTTCGGCGGCGCTGGCCACCGCCGCCGAGTTGCCGAGCCGGACGGCGGTCGCCAGCCGGTCCGGGTTGAGGTCCACCACGGACACCGACGCCGCGCCGCACCGCTTGGCCAGTTCCTGCATCATCAGGCCCATCGTGCCGGCGCCGTAGATCAGGTAGTGGTCGCCGAGGCGGCGCGGCAGCACGTCGAATCCGCGTACGGCGCACGACAGCGGCTCGATCAGCGCGGCGTCGGCGGTCGGCACCCCGTCGGGCAGGACGAAGCAGTTCTTCACCGGGGCGACCGCGTACTCGGCGGCTCCGCCGGCGGTGGTGACCCCGATCGCCGCCCAGTTCTCGCAGAGGTTGCCCCGGGCCCGCCGGCAGTAGTAGCACTCGCCGCAGTGCAGTGACGGGTCGACCGCGACCCGGTCGCCGACGCGTACCTCGGTGACCCCGGCGCCGACGGCGACCACCTCACCGGCGAACTCGTGGCCGGGCACGACCGGATAGGCCGGTGCGAACTCGCCGTCCATGATGTGCAGGTCGGTGCCGCAGATGCCGCAGCCGGCGACCTGTACGACCACGTCGCGCGGGCCGGGTGCCGGGTCGGGCACCGACTCCAGGGCGACCTGACCGGGTGTCACGATGACGGCTGCCTTCACTTGACCGCTCCCATGGAGAGTCCCCGGACGAGTTGCTTCTGGGCGAACCAGCCGGCCAGCACGACGGGCAGCGAGACCAGTGTCGCGGCGGCGCAGAGCCGGGCCAGGAAGAGCCCTTCCGAGGAGATGAAGCCGACCAGGAAGATCGGCGAGGTACCGGCGTTGGTCGCGGTCAGGTTGACCGCGAAGAAGAACTCGTTCCAGCTGAAGATGAAGCAGATGAGCGCGGTCGCGGCCAGGCCGGGGGCGACCAGCGGCAGCAGCACCTTGCGGATCGTCGTACCGAGTCCGGCGCCGTCGACCGCCGCCGCCTCGATCAGCGCGGGCGGCACCTCCAGCAGGAACGACCGCATCATCCAGACGGCCAGCGGCAGGTTCATCGAGGTGTAGAGGACGACCATGGTCCAGATGTTGTCGAGCATGCCGAGTTCGCGGACCAGCAGGTAGATCGGCAGCAGGGCGGCGACGGCCGGCAGCATCTTGGTGCTGATGAAGAAGAACAGCACGTCGCGCCACTTGCCGACCGGACGCAGCGACAGCGCGTACGCCGCCGGGGTGGCCAGCAGCAGGACCAGCGCGGTGGAGACCAGGCTCGCGGTCAGCGAGTTCAGCAGGTACGGCGTGATGTCGCGGTCGAAGACCTGCCGGTAGCCGTCGAGTACCGGGGTGAACGTCCAGGTGGGCGGGTTACTGGCGGCGTCGACCTCGCGCTTGAAGCCGGTCAGCACCATCCACAGGACGGGAAAGAAGAAGAACAGTCCGGCGGCCCAGGCACCGACCGCCCAGGCGACCGTGCCCCACCGGCTTGCTCGGCGCCCGCTCATCGGTGGTCCTCCATCCGGAAGAGGCCGGAGATGACCCGCAGCGCGAACGTGGCGACGATGATCGTGCCGATCACGACCACGACGCCGGCGGCGGCCGCCTCGCCGTACTCGAACTTGCGGAACGTGGTCAGGTAGATCTCGTACGGCAGGTTGGTGGTCGCCGTACCCGGGCCGCCCTGGGTGATGGTGAAGACCGCGTCGAAGGTCTGCACCAGGTAGATGGAGCCGAGCAGGGCGCCCAGTTCCAGGTACGGCCGCAGGTGCGGCAGGGTGAGCCGGGTGAAGACCTGCCACGGGCCGGCGCCGTCGACCCGGGCCGCCTCGACGGTCTCCTGCGACTGGCTCTGCAAACCGGCCAGGATGATCAGCATCATGAACGGGGTCCACTGCCAGACCAGGGTGGCGACGACGGAGACCATCGGGTACGACGACACCCAGTCGGTGCTGCCGCCGAGGACACCGTTGACGAGCCCGTACGCCGGGTTGTAGAAGGCGTGCTTCCACAGCAGGGCGGCGGCCATCGGCATCACCAGGAACGGGGTGATCAGCAGGGTGCGTACGACGCCCCGGCCGGGGAAGCGCCGGTCGAGCAGCACGGCCAGGCCGAGCCCGAGCAGCACCGAGACGACGACGGCGCTCGCGGTGAGCACGACGGTGTTGACCAGCGCGGCCCGCAGCCGGTCGTCGGTGAGCACGTCGGCGTAGTTGGCCAGCCCGACGAAGTCGCGTTCACCCGGCCGCAGCGCGTTCCAGGAGAGCGTGGACAGGTAGATCGTGACGAGGAACGGGATCTGGGTCACGACGATGGCGAAGACGAGGGCGGGCAGCAGGGGAGCGCGGCGGATCAGGCGGTCCCGGGCACCGCCGCGGACCGGCGGCGGTGGTCTTTTCCGGGCCGGGGCCGGCGCCGGTCGGATGGTCTGGGTCATCGGGGTCACCTCGGCGATGGCGCCGGTGGGGGCGCGGGTGGCGCCCCCACCGAACGGCTACTTGTATTTGGCGGCGACTTCCTCGGCGAGCTTCTGCCCGTCGGCCAGCGCCTGGTCGACCGTGGTGCCGCCGGCGATCGCGGCCGCTACCTCCTGCGAGACCTTGGTGCCGAGGTCGGCGAACTCGGGGATGCCGACGAACTGCACGCCGAGCGCCGGCCGGGGCTGGAGTCCGGGGTTGACCGGGTCGGCCTCCTCGATCGCCCGCAGGGTGACGTCGGCGAACGACCGCGCCGACTCCTGGTACTGCGGCAGTTCGTAGGTGGAGGCCCGCTTGCCCGACGGCACCCGGGACCAGCCGAGCTGTTCGCCGGCCAGCTTCTCGTACTCCTTGCTGGTGGCCCAGGAGATGAACTCCCACGCCGACTCGGAGTGCGTGGTCGTCTTCGGCATCGCCCAGGCCCAGGCCCAGAGCCAGCCGGCGGCGCCGGTCTTCTCGACCGGGGCGTACGCGTAGCCGACCTTGCCGGCGACCCGGCTCGCCGCCGGGTCCTCCAGCGTTCCGGCGGCCGAGGTGGCGTCGTACCACATCGCGGCCTTGCCCTGGCCGAACGTGTTCAGGCACTCGGTGAAGCCGGACTGGGACGCGCCCGGTTGGCCGTGGGCGCGGACCAGGTCGACGTAGAACTTCGTCGCCTCGGTGAACTCCGGCGCGTTGACCTTCGGGGTCCAGTCCTTCTCGAACCAGGTGCCGCCGAAGGTGTTGACGACCGTGGTCAGCGGGGCGAAGACCTCGCCCCAGCCGGGCAGGCCGCGCAGGCAGATGCCGGCGACGCCGCCGGCCTTGTCGTCGAGTTGGGCGGCGAAGCCGGCCACCTGCCGCCAGGTCGGCCGTTCCGGCATCGTGATGCCCTTGGCGGCGAAGAGTTCCTTGTTGTACATCAGGAACGACGACTCGCCGTAGAACGGTGCGGCGTACAGCTTGCCGTCCTCTCCGGACAGTGACTCGACGATCGGCTCCAGCAGGTCGGCGCGGTCGTACGCGGGATCGGCGTCGGCGAACGTGCTCAGCTCCTGCAGCCAGCCGTTCTTCGCCCAGATCGGTGCCTCGTACGCCCCGATGGTGGCGACGTCGTACTGACCGCCCTGGTTGGCGATGTCCTGGGTGACCTTGTCGCGCAGTTCGTTCTCGGGCAGGATCGTGAACCGCACCGTGATGCCGGTTTCCTTGGTGAACTGTTCGGCGGTGAGTTTGGCGATGTCCTCCATCTGCGGGTTGCCGACCATCAGCACGGTGATCGTCTTGTCGTCGCCGCCACCGGAGCCACCACCGGCCCCCGAGCAGGCGCCCAGGCCGAGGCCGGCGGCGGCGAGTGTGGCTATGACCTTCCGGGAAATGGGCACAGCGAACCTCCAAAAGGGTGGGAGTGGGTGCGCGGTGCGGCCGGTCAGGCGCGGATGACCGCCGGTCCGAGCAGCGAGTAGCGGTGCGCCTCGGACGCCGGCAGGGCCGAGTCCGTGACGATGGTCTCGAGGTCGCCGATCTCGGCGAAGCGGCAGAAGTTGCTGACCCCGAACTTGGTGTGCACGCCGACGAAGATGCGGCGGCGGGCGGCGCGTACCGCCTGGGCCTTGACGTCGGCGACCGCCGGGTCGGGGGTGGTCAGGCCGTGCTCGCGGGAGATCCCGTTGGCGCCGACGAAGGCGAGGTCGAGGACGAAGTCGGCCAGCATCCGGGTGGCCCAGTGGTCGACGGTGGCCAGGGTCCGGCCGCGGACCCGGCCGCCGAGCAGCAGTACGGTGACCGACGGCAGCCGGGCCACCGCGGCGGCGGTGCCCAGCGACGCGGTGACGACGGTCAGCGGCCGGTCGGTGGGCAGCGCCTCGGCGATGAGTTGTGGGGTGTAGCCCTCGTCGATGTAGATGGTCTCGGCGTCGCCGAGCAGCGCGACGGACGCGGCGGCGATCCGTCGCTTCTCCGGCACCTGCCGGGTGGTCCGGGTGGCGAGGGTGGTTTCGAAGCGGGCGGTCTCGACCGGGTACGCGCCGCCGTGGGTGCGCCGGACGAGCCCGTGCTGTTCGAGCAGGCGCAGGTCGCGCCGGACGGTCTCGGGTGACACGCCGAGGTCGGCGGCGAGCTTGAGTACGGAGACGTCGCCGGTGCCGCGGGCCAGGGCGAGGATCCGGTGTTGACGCTCGTCAGCGCTCATCCCGCACCTCCTCGCTGTGCCCCAGCTCACATGAGTTGACCGTAATGAATTTCTAACACCGTCGAAACGTTGGCTCCAAGCGGTGAAATGCCCTGAATCGGGTTTGGGTTTGCCCGGATGGGCGAACGGTGGCGGTGGGGTATAGGCGTACAAAACACGATCTAATCGGCATAGGGTCTGCCCGTTTGGCCCGTACGGGCATCCGTTTGCTGCCCGACGGACGTGAGAACCTGGGCCCGGTGCCGACCCTGCGAGGAGACCCGATGCGGACGCCGCTCACCGTTGCCGTCGCCCAACCGTCGTGCATCGCCCACGACGTCGGGGCGAACGCGGCCGCGCACGCCGAACTGGTCCGCCGCGCCGACGCCCGGGTGGTGGTCTTCCCCGAGATGTCGCTGACCGGGTACGAGTTCGACACCCCGGAGGTCGAGCCCGGCGATCCGCGCCTGGCACCCCTTGTGGCCGCCTGCGCCGCCGCCGGATCGGTGGCGCTGGTCGGCGCCCCGGTGGCCGGTGCGGACGGCCGGTCACACATCGCCGTCCTCGCCGTCGACGGCGCGGGAGCCGCCGTCGCCTACCGCAAGCAGTGGCTGGGCGCCGCCGAGACCACCCGGTTCACCCCGGGACCCGCCCCGGCCGTCGTCGAGGTCGACGGCTGGCGGCTCGGCCTGGCCGTCTGCAAGGACACCGGGATCCCCCGGCACGCCGCCGACACCGCCGCCCTCGGCATCGACATCTACGCCGCCGGGGTGCTCGACAACGAACCGGAGGCCGGGGTGCACGACGAGCGTGCCCGCCGGATCGCGACCGGGTACGGCGTCTGGGTCGCGATGGCCAGCTTCGCCGGGTCGACCGGCGAGGGATACGACCGGGCGGCCGGCCGGTCCGGCATCTGGGCGCCGGACGGCGTCCGGGTCGCCGCGGCGGGGCCGGAGGTCGGCGCCGTCGCCCGCGCCACCGTCGAGCGGAAAAATCCCCGGGAAAAATCCGCGCGGGATGTCGAGAACCGTCCCGCCGCCTCGACCTGACCATGAGAGCGTCGGACGACCGGCGCCCAGGGTGTGAGGAGCAGGACGTGAAGTACATGCTGTTGATGCAGTTCAGCGCGGCGACCGCCGACTTCCCGGAGATCGGCACGTGGCAGCCCGAGGAGATCCGGGCCCACATCGAGTTCATGCGCGACACCAACGACAAGCTCACCGCGACCGGCGAACTGGTCGAGGGGCAGGGCCTGGCCGGCCCCGACCAGGTCCGGATCGTACGCGCCGGCGCCGACGGCGGCCCCGTCGTCACCGAGGGCCCCTTCCCCGAGACGAAGGAGTTCCTGGCCGGCTACTGGATCGTCGACTGCGAGACCCCGCAGCGGGCGGTCGAGATCGCCGCCGGGGTGTCGGCCGCACCCGGTCCCGGCGGCCGGCCGCTGAACATGCCGATCGAGGTACGCCCGGTCATGTCCGCCCCGCCCGTGGAGGTGTGACCCCTGGCCGGCGACGACCGTGCCGTCGACGACCTGCTGCGCGAACTCGCGCCGCAGGTCGTCGGCGTGCTCACCCGGCGGTCCGGTGACTTCGCCGCCGCCGAGGACGCCGTGCAGGAGGCGCTGCTGGCCGCGTTCGGGCAGTGGCCGGCCGACGGCGTCCCGGACAACCCGCGTGGCTGGCTGATCCAGGTCGCCCACCGCCGGTTGGTCGAGCAGATCCGCGCCGAACAGGCACGGCGGCGACGCGAGGACGTCGTCGCCCGGCGGGAACCGGCCGACCGGCTGGCCGCGCCGGCCGCCGACGAGGAGATGCTCGCCGACCGTGACGACCCGCTGGTGCTGCTCTTCCTGTGCTGCCACCCGGCGCTGTCACCGGCGTCGGCGATCGCGCTGACGCTGCGGGCCGTCGGCGGCCTCACCACCGCCGAGATCGCCCGCGCGTTCATGGTTCCGGAGGCGACCATGGCGCAGCGGATCAGCCGGGCCAAGCAGCGCATCAAGACGTCCGGGATCCCGTTCCGGCAGCCGGACGCCGAAGACCGGGTACGTCGCCTCGGCGCCGTCCTGCACGTCCTCTACCTGATCTTCAACGAGGGGCACACCCGCAGCGCCGGGCCGCACCTGCGCCAGGTCGAGCTGTCGACGGAGGCGATCCGGCTGGCCCGGGCCCTGCACACCCTGCTCCCCGGCGACAGCGAGGTCACCGGCCTGCTCGCGCTGATGCTGCTGACCGAGGCCCGCAGCCCGGCCCGCACCGGTCCGGGCGGCGAACTGATCTCGCTGGCCGACCAGGACCGCCGGCTCTGGGACGCCGCCGCGATCAGCGAAGGGATCGCGCTGGTCACCCACGCGCTGCCCCGTGGCCCGGTCGGGCAATACCAGGTCCAGGCCGCCATCGCCGCGTTGCACGACGAGGCGCTGACCGCCGACGAGACCGACTGGCCGCAGATCCTCGCCCTCTACGGGGTCCTCGAACGGATCACCGACAGCCCGGTCGTGGCCCTGAACCGGGCCGTGGCGGCGGCCATGGTGCACGGGCCGGCCGCCGGCCTCGAGGCACTCGCCCCGCTCGCCGAAGACCCCCGTCTGGCCGGGCACCACCGGCTCTTCGCGGCCCGGGCGCACCTGCTGGAGATGGCCGGCGACCGGCCGGCGGCGGCCGAGGCGTACCGGGCGGCGGCCGGGCGCACGACGAGCCTGCCGGAACGGCACTACCTGGTGCTGCGCGCCGCCCGCCTCGCGACCGGCTGAGCCCGCCCCACCCACCCGGCCGAGGCCGGTACGGTGTCCCGATGTTCGCCGAACACACCGACCGCTACCTGCGGGCAGTCGACACGGCGCTGCCGGGCTTCGTGACGAAGCTCTACATCGCGGGCTCCGCCGCCCTCGGCGCCTGGCAACCCGCCCACAGCGACATCGACCTGGTGATCGGGACGGCGCGCCCGGCGACCACCGACGACCTGACCGCGCTGCGCGCCGTACACGCCGGCCTGGCCGGGCGACCGCACCTGGACGGCGTCTACCTCGACCCGGCGACGTTCGCCGCGCGGCCCGACGACCGGCGCGTCGTCCCGTTCGTCGTCAACGGCGAGTTCCACGCCGACCGGCCGTGCGGCGAACTGAACCCCGTACTGTGGACGATCCTGCGGCAGCACGGCATCGCCGTACGCGGACCCGCCGTCGCCGACCTGGGAATCACCGTGGACCCCGCCGCCCTGCGCCGCTACAACCTGGAGAACCTGCGCGACTACTGGCGGCCGTTGGCACGCCGGGCGCGGCAGGAGACCGGGGACCTGGGCGGCGCCGAACCGGTGCCCGGCGAGGCGGTGTCGTGGCTGGTCCTCGGCCCGGCCCGGCTGCACCACACGCTCGCCCACGGCACCGTCGTCGCCAAGGCGGACGCCGGGGCGTACCTGGGCCGGCTCTTCCCGGCCTGGACGGCGTTGCAGGACCGCGCGGTGCGCTGGCGCGGCGGTGGCGGGGAGACCTTCACCGTCGACGACCTGCGCGCGGCGGCGGATGCCGTCGAAGCGGTGGTCGACGACGCCTGGACCCGCTGGGGCGACCCGGACCGAGCGGCCCGGACGGGACAGCCGACCGCGGGGTGACGGGGGGTGGTGCCGGGTGCCACCCTGATCCGGACGTCCGATCCGCACGACACCGGGTGGTGATCCGATTGACCAGTGCTCCCCGCCGGGTTCTCGTGACGGGTGCGGCCGGCCGGCTCGGCCGGGCGGTGCTCGACCTGCTCGCCGCCCGGGATGTCCCGGCGACCGCGCTCGACCTGCGTGACCCCGGCGACCTGCCGGCCGACCGGGTGGTGGTCGGCGGTGCCGGCGATCCGGTCGCCGTACGGGCCGCGCTGGCCGATGTCGACGCGGTGGTGCACTGCGCCGCGCTTGCCGCGCCGACGATGGGCAGCCCCGAGGAGGTGTTTGCCGGCAACGCGCGGGCGACGTTCGTGACCCTGGAGGAGTCGGCTCGGGCCGGTGTCCGGCGGGCCGCCATCGCCAGCAGCATCGCCGTGCTCGGGCTGTCGTTCGCGCCCCGCCCCCTGAGCCCGGCCTACCTGCCGGTCGACGAGGCGGTGCCGGCGCAGGTCGCCGACCCGTACGCGTTGTCCAAGCAGGCTGACGAGGCGACCGCGGCGATGATGTCGCGCCGCTACGGGATGACCGTGGTGGCGTTGCGGTTCCCGTTGCTCGGCGGTCCGCGGGACACCCTGCCGGAGATCGCCGCCCGCTACGTCGACGATCCGGGGTTCGGGGCCGCCCATCTGTGGGGCTATCTGGACACCCGGGACGCGGCCACCGTCGTCTGGCTGGCGGTCACCCGGCCGATCACCGGTTGCCACGTGCTGTTCGTGGCCGCGCCGGACACGCTCGCGCCGCAGCCGACCGGGGAACTGCTCGGCCGGTTCTATCCGGGCGTGCCCCGGCGGCTGCCGCTGCCCGGACGGGCAGCGCCGATCGATGTCGGCGCCGCCGCCCGGGTGCTCGGCTTCACCGCCGAGCACCGGTATCCGCTGGGCTCCTAGAGGGTGGTTTCGCCGTTGAGGCCGAAGAAGTCGTGCCATTTGGCGGCGGGGCCGAAGGTGGTGCCGGTGGAAAGTGCGACGTGTACGTCGTTGGTGGTGCCCTTGGTGAAGACGACGATGTCGTCTTTGCCGTCGCCGTTGAAGTCGCCGAGGTAGGGGAACTCTCCGGCGATGCAGAAGAAGTCGTGCCATTTGACGGTGGTGCCGGCGAAGCCGGTACCGGTGGAGGTGGCGGCGTAGACGTCGGCGTTGCCGTCGCAGGTGAAGGTGACGATGTCGTCGCGTCCGTCGCCGTTGATGTCGCCGATCCTCGGTTGTTCGTTGCCGACGGCGAACAGGTCGTGCCATTTCTGGCTGGCGCCGAAGCCGCTGCCGGTGGAGAGGGCGACGTAGACGTCGGCGAGGGTGTTGGGTCCCTGGGTGAAGACGATGATGTCGTCGCGTCCGTCGCCGTTGACGTCGCCGATGGCGGGGAATTCGCCGTTGAGGCCGAAGAAGTCGTGCCATTTCTGTTCGGTGCCGATGAAGGCCGATCCGTTGGACAGGGCGACGTAGACGTCGTTGGTGGTTCCCCGGGTGAAGGTGGCGATGTCGTCGCGGCCGTCCCCGTTGAAGTCACCGACGGCCGCGATCTCGGCCCGTGGCGAGAACCAGTCGTGCCACTTCGAGGCGCCGGCGAATCCACCACCGGTGGACAGGGCCACGTGTACGTCGGCGAGCGATCCGTGGGTGAAGGTGACGATGTCGTCGCGTCCGTCGCCGTTGAAGTCGCCGGTCAGCGTCGTCTCACCCGACAGGCCGAAGAAGTCGTTCCACTTCACCGACGTACCCGCGAAGCCGGAACCGGTCGAGGACGAGACGTACACGTCGGCCAGCGAACCGTGGGTGAAGGTGACGATGTCGTCGCGGCCGTCACCGGTGAAGTCGGTCGGGGTGCCGCCGATGGTGCCGATCGCCCGCCGGGCCTCGGCGAGCAGGCTGCGGGCCTTCGCCTCCGACTGGTCGTAGCGGGTCGGGAAGCCGGACCGCTGCACGCACTGGGCGACCTGGCCGGCGGTGTAGCCGGGGTAGCGGCGGTCACAGTCGATGGCGCGTACGAAGAACTGGGTCGATGCGTACACCGGGTCCATGATCTGCTCGGGGGTGCCCCAGCCGAAGTCGTGGCGTTGCTGGAAGACGCCGAGCGACGACTTGTCGCCACACGGCAGGTTGTTCATGTGCGACTCGACCCAGCCGGCCTCGAAGCCGGCGAGCATGACCTTGTCGTTGACGTTCAGGCTCCGGCCGACCCGGTTGACGATGATGATGATCGACGGGTCGTGGTTGGCCGGGATCGAGGGGCAGGCCAGCGTGCCGATCGGCGCGCCGGGGCCGGCGGCGGTCGACGCCGACGCCGGGGCCGGCAGCAGCGCGCCCGGCAGCAGTACGGCGGCGAGTGCGGCCGCCAGGGTGGATGGGCCGGGGCGGCGCCGGTGGCCGCTCGGAAGGCGTCGTCGCATTCTGCACCTCGCCATCAATCAAATGAGATCAATCGATGTGATGGCGGAACCCGCGATGGGCCCCGCTGGTCGCCGGGTGGCGGTTTTCGCACGTCATGGCCATGGTGGGTGCGGTCGTTTGGAGCTAAGTTTCGGCCAGTCGTTGCAGACAGTCAACTATTGACATGTATCGAAGTCCGGGGTTGACTGCGCACACTGATCCGTGCCCGGCAGTTCGGGGGCCATCATGAGCGTCCACACGATCCGACGAGCCGTCATCGCCGCCGCGTTGGCCGTGTCCCTGCCGGCGACCGTCGCCGCCGTCGCCGTCGCCGTACCCGCGACCGCCGGGCCCACGTCGCCCACTGCCGTCGTCACGACCGCCGCCCGCGGGCCGGTCGGCTGGGACGTCTACCGCCGGCTCGACCAGCTTCCACACCTCGCCGCCGGCACCCGTACGAAGCAGTTCTCCAGCTTCGCCCGCGACGGCTCCAACGACGACGGATTCAGCGGCGCCCACTCCTGCCTGCGTACGGCCGGCGGCTGCGTCATCGCCGAGGACCGCGGCGCCGGTGAGATCCAGTCGATCTGGTTCACCCGCGACGAGGGCAACGTGACCGCGACCGGGTGGATCCGGATCGAGTTCGACGGCGTCACCGTCGTCGACACCGGCCTGCAGCGCCTGGTCGACGGCGGCCTCGGCGCCCCGTTCGTCTTCCCGCTGGTCACCAACGCCGACCAGACCTCCGGCGGGGTGACGGTCAAGGTGCCGATGCCCTACCGCCGGTCGATGCGGATCACCACCCAGCACAATCCCCTCTTCCACCACGTCACCTACCGCACCTTCGCCGACGCCACCGGCATCAGCACCTTCGACCCGACCGACCCGGCGACCGACGTGGTGAACCTGCTGCGCGCCGCCGGCACCCGCGACCCGAAGCCGGCCCAGCCCGGCGCCGCCACCACGGCCACCACCGTGTCGGTGCCCTCCGGCGGCCAGGCGACCCTGGCCACCCTCACCGGCCCACGGGCGATCACGGCACTGCGGCTACGGGTGCCGGACGCCGCCGCCACCGATCCACTGCTGACCGGGCTGCGACTGCGGATCACCTTCGACGGCCGGACCACCGTCGACTCGCCGATCGCCGAGTTCTTCGGCGCCGGACTCGGTGAACGGCACGTCCGGTCCCTGATGTTCGCCATGGACACCGCACCCGGCGGCTGGTACAGCACCTGGTGGCCGATGCCGTTCCGCACCGGCGCGACCGTCACCGTCACCAACCCCACCGGCATCCCGGTCACCGGCCTGCAGGCCGAGGTCACCTCCGCACCCGGTGCACAATGGACCGCTGCCCTGGCGGCCGGCGGCGACTCCGGCCACTTCACCACCCAGTCCCGGCGTGGCGCCGCCGTCGCCGGCCGCGACTGGACGCTCGCCGACCAGGCTGGCCGGGGTCGCTTCGTCGGTGTCACCCAGACCATGCGCGGCCACATCCCCGCCGGCAACACCCGCAACTACCTGGAGGGCGACGAGCGGGTGTACGTCGACGGCGCCGCCACACCCCAGATCTACGGCACCGGCACCGAGGACTTCTACGAGTCCGGCTGGTATTTCAACCGCGGTGTCTACAGCGGCGTCTTCACCGGCAACACCGCGCACAATGTGCGCTCCGGCGGCTGTGGCGACGAATGCGACGTCGCCTACCGGCTGATGATCGGCGACGCGGTGTCGTACGCGACCAGCCTACGGTTCGGCATCGAGCACGGCCCGGCCAACGACATGCCGGCCGACTACGGCTCGACGGCCTACCTCTACACCCAGCCGACCGTCGCCGCGGCCCGGACCGACACCCTCGTCGTCGGCGACCCGGCCAGCCGCACCGCCCACGCCTACGGCGACGGGGCCGCGAACCAGTACCCGCTCACCGCCACCTTCGAGGGCGACGACGACAACGTCGGCGTCGACGGCCAGGTCCGCGCCGGCACCGCCGCGATCAGCTTCCGGCTCGCCGTCGACCCCGCCAACCAGGGCGTACGGCTGCGTCGTACCGGGGACCAGCGGGTCGCCGGCCAGCAGGCGGCGGTCGCCGTCGACGGCGTACCGGTCGGGGTGTGGCTGCAGGCGACCGGCAACACGTTCCAGCGCTGGCTGACCGACGAGTTCCCGCTGCCGGCGTCGGTGACGGCCGGGAAGTCGACGGTCACCGTCACCCTCACCCCGGCCGCCGGCCAGCCGGCGTGGACAGCCAGCCGCTACACCGCGCACAGCCTCGTGCCGCCGTACGCCGACACGCAGCCGCCCGGTCCGGTCGGCAGCATCGCGACGACCGGCGGGCGTACCCACGCTCTGGCCCTGACCTGGGCCGAGGCGACCGACAACGCCGGCGTGGCCGGCTACCGGATCTACGGCTCGCGCACCCCGGGGGTGCCGGTGAACCCGGCGAACCTGGTCGGCACCAGCGGCACCACGACGTTCCGGCACGGGCCGCTGCCGGCCGGGCAGCGCTGGCACTACCGGGTCGTCGCGTTCGACGCCGCCGGCAACACCGGCCCGGCCTCGGCCGAGGTCTCCGCCACCACCCGGGCCCGCAACACCAGCGACGTCGACGGCGACGGCCGCGACGACGCCGTGGCCTTCACCCGGGGTACGGCGGCGGACGTCTTCACCGCCCGGTCCACCGGGCAGGCGTTCGGTCCGGCCGCCCAGTGGCACGACTTCTTCGCGATCGACGCCGAGATCCCGCTGACCGGCGACGTCGACGGTGACGGCCGCGCGGACATCGTCACGTTCACCCGTGGTGCGGCGGCGGACGTGTACGTGGCGCTGTCGACCGGTTCCGGGTTCGGTCCGGGCGTGAAGTGGCACGACTTCTTCGCGGTCGGCACCGAGATCCCGGCGGTCGGTGATGTGAACGGTGACGGTCGGGCCGACATCGTCACGTTCACCCGTGGTGCGGGGGCCGACGTGTACGTGGCGCTGTCGACCGGTTCCGGCTTCGGTCCCGGCGTGAAGTGGCACGACAACTTCGCGGTCGGCACCGAGACCCCCGTCGTCGGCGACGTGGACGGCGACGGCCGCGACGACGTCGTCACCTTCACCGGCGGTACGGCCGCCGACGTCTACGTGTCGCTCTCCGACGGCAACCGCTTCGTGCAGGACGGCTGGAAGTGGCACGACAACCTCGCCGCCGGCACCGCGCTGCCCGCCCTCGCCGACGTCGACGGCGACGGCCGCGACGACGTCGTCACCTTCACCCGCGGCGCGGCCGCCGACGTGTACGTCGCCCGCTCCACCGGCTCGGGCTTCGGAGCCGCTGCGAGGTGGCACGACACCTTCGCGGTCGGCACCGAGGCGCCCGGTGTCGGTGACTTCGACGGCGACGGCCGGGCCGACGTCGTCACGTTCACCCGGGGCACGGCCGCCGACGTCTACGTGTCGCTCTCCGACGGGTCCCGCTTCGTGCAGAACGCCTGGAAGTGGCATGACCAGTTGGCCGCCGGCAGCCAACTGCCCCGGCCGAGCGTGCCCTGACCCTTCGCGCCTGCCCAGACCCTCCGCCTACGGTGGGCCGCCCACGCGCCGACCCACCGTCTCGACAGAGCCGTTCGCCGAGTGCGCCGGCCGGAAGGAGCCGCATGTCCCGCCGATCCATGACCAATTTGCTCCGCGTCCTCGTCGCGTCGGCCGTCGCCGCGGTGGCGATCGTGGTCGCGCCCGCCGTCGCGTACGCGGCACCGAACTTCAAGGCACCGTTCCCGTGCGGGCAGCGGTGGACGTACAGCCACCACAGCGCCGAGGTACGTCTCGCCCTGGACTTCGTACGCGCCGACGGCGGCGTCACCAACAACACCCCGCAGGTGGCGTCCGCCGACGGCGTCGCCCGGCACCACTCGCAGCCGAACGGGGCCGGCAACTACATCGTCATCGACCACGGTGGCGGCTGGACGACGTACTACTTCCACCTGAACGCGTTCTCGGTGCCCAACGGCGCCTTCGTCCGGCAGGGGCAGCAGATCGGACTGACCGGCAGCACCGGCAACTCGTCCGGCGCGCACGTCCACTACGAGCAGCTACTCAACGGGGTGGGCCAGACCATCCGGATCAACGGGGTGTCGCTGGCGCCGTACCCCGGCTCCTATCACCAGCGCTACCTCACCAGCGACAACTGCGGCCAGTCTCCGTCGGGGGCGCGGCCGATGGGTGGTTCGCCGACGGACTTCACCGGTGACGGCCGTGACGACATCGTGGCGTTCACGCACGGGTCGTTGGCCGACGTGTACGTCTCGACCTCGACGGGTTCGGGTTTCGCGGGTACGTCGGTGAAGTGGAACGACTTCTTCGGCCTGTCGGGTGAGACGACGCTGACCGGTGATTTCAACGGCGACGGACGCGACGACATCGTCACCTTCACCCACGGGACCCTGGCCGACGTGCATGTGGCCCTGTCGACCGGGTCGGCGTTCGCGGGTGCGACGAAGTGGCACGACTGGTTCGCACCCGGCGGGGAGGTTGCCGCGGTGGGGGACTTCAACGGGGACGGCCGCGACGACATCGTGACGTTCACGAGGGGTTCGACGAACGACGTGTTCGTGGCGTTGTCGAACGGTTCGAGCTTCGTCGGCACCGAGCAGAAGTGGCACGACTTCTTCGGTCTGAACGGCGAGTTCCCGGCGGTCGGTGACGTCAACGGCGACGGACGCGACGACATCATCGTCTTCACCCAGGGACCCAACACCCTCGCCGACGTCTACGTCGCCCTGTCCACCGGCTCCGGGTTCGGCGCCAGCCAGAAATGGCACGACCTGTTCGCCGTCGGCAACGAACAGCCGAGGATCGGCGACATCAACGGCGACGGACGCGACGACATCGTCACCTTCACCTGCGACGCCAACGCCGACGTCTACGCCGCCACCTCCACCGGTACCGGCTTCGCCGGCACCACCGTGAAGTGGCACGACTTCTTCTGCATCGCCGGAGAGTTCCCCTACCTGGGCGACTTCAACGGCGACGGCAAAGACGACATCGTCGTCTTCACCAAGGGCACCACCAACGACGTACACGTCGCACTTTCCACCGGCACCACCTTCGGCCCCGCCGCCAAATGGCACGACTTCTTCGGCCTCAACGGCGAAACCACGCTCTAGACAGGAGCACCACGATGACCGTTTCCGCCATCCGGCGGCGGCGCCGGACCGCCGCGTTGCTGGGCGCGGCACTTGCCGGCAGTCTCCTGCTCGGCACCGCGCCCGCGTCCGCCGCACCAGCCGGCACCGCACACTGGCTCGACAACGCGTTCGGCGCCGCCGCCGCCCGCCACGACGTACCACGTGACCTGCTCGTCGCCGTCGGGTACGGCGAGAGCCGGCTCGACCAGCACGACGGCAAACCCAGCTCCGCCAACGGCTACGGGATGATGCACCTGGTCAGCAACCCGACCAGCCGCACTCTCGAACGGGCCGCCGAACTGACCGGCCAGCCGGTGGAACGACTGAAGGCCGCCGTGCCGGCGAACATCGACGGTGCCGCCGCCGTGCTGCGCTCGTACGCCGACGAACTGGGGCTGACCGGCGCGGACCGGGACCGGCTCGGGGCCTGGTATCCGGTCGTGGCCCGCTACTCCGGTGCCCGGGAGGACGCGACCGCGCGGTTCTACGCCGACCATGTCTACGAACTGCTCCGGCAGGGCATCAGCGGATACGCCAGCACCGGCCACCACGTCAGCGTGCCCGCCCAGCGGGTCCGGCCCGAGCTGGGCCGGCACGAGGCCGGCGCGGCGGGGGAGCGGCAGGTGACCCCACTGGCGTTGCCCGAATACCCGCCGGCCCGCTGGGTCGCCGCCCACCCGAGCAACTACGCGCCCGGCCGCTCGCAGCGGGTCACCACGATCGTCGTGCACGTGACCCAGGGCTCGTACGCCGGCACCATCAGCTGGTTCCAGAACCCGTCGTCGAGCGTCAGCGCGCACTACGTGGTGAAGTCGAGCAACGGTGAGATCACGCAGATGGTGCGCGACGGCGACACCGCCTACCACGCCCGGTCGGCCAATCCGTCGAGCATCGGCATCGAGCACGAGGGGTTCGTCGACAATCCGGCCTGGTTCACCGAAGCCATGTACCGCTCGTCGGCGGCGCTGACCCGGCACCTGGCCGACAAGTTCGGCCTGCCGAAGACCCGGGCGGCGATCAAGGGCCACCACGAGATCCCCGGCAACACCCACACCGACCCGGGCCCGCACTGGAACTGGAACCACTACATCGCGCTGGTCAACTCCGGCCCGTCGGGAGCGCGGCCGATGGGTGGTTCGCCGACGGACTTCACCGGTGACGGACGCGACGACATCGTCACCTTCACCCACGGATCACTCGCCGACGTGTACGTCTCGACCTCGACGGGTTCGGGTTTCGCGGGTACGTCGGTGAAGTGGAACGACTTCTTCGGCCTGTCCGGTGAGACGACGCTGACCGGCGACTTCAACGGCGACGGACGCGACGACATCGTCACGTTCACGCACGGGACCCTGGCCGATGTGCACGTGGCCCTGTCGACCGGGGCGGCGTTCGCGGGTGCGACGAAGTGGCACGACTGGTTCGCACCCGGCGGGGAGGTTGCCGCGGTGGGGGACTTCAACGGGGACGGGCGCGACGACATCGCGACCTTCACCCGGGGCACCACGAACGACGTCTATGTCGCCCTGTCCAACGGATCGGCCTTCATCGGCACCGAACAGAAGTGGCACGACTTCTTCGGTCTGAACGGCGAGTTCCCGGCGGTCGGTGACGTCAACGGCGACGGACGCGACGACATCATCGTCTTCACCCAAGGGCCGAACACCCTCGCCGACGTGTATGTCGCGTTGTCGAACGGCTCCGGCTTCGGTGCGTCCGCGAAGTGGCACGACCTGTTCGCCGTCGGCAACGAGCAGCCGAGGATCGGCGACATCAACGGCGACGGCAGGGACGACATCGTCACCTTCACCTGCGACGGCAACGCCGACGTCTACGCCGCCACGTCCACCGGCAGCAGCTTCGCCGGCACCACGGTGAAGTGGCACGACTTCTTCTGCATCGCCGGGGAGTTCCCGTATCTGGGCGACTTCAACGGCGACGGCAAAGACGACATCGTCGTGTTCACCAAGGGCACCACCAACGACGTACACGTCGCACTCTCCACCGGCACCACCTTCGGCCCCGCCGCCAAATGGCACGACTTCTTCGGCCTCAACGGCGAAACCACGCTGTAGGCGATCAGGCGGGGGCGGCTCTCAGCCGCCCCCGCCCGTTGTCGTCCGGCGTCAGCCCCAGGTCAGCGGATCGAGGCTGAGGTAGAAGTGCAGCCGTTCGGGGTCGGGGTCGATGCCGTACCGGGCGGCGAACGCCCGCTCGGCCGCCCGGGCCTGGTCGTTCCCGGTCCACGTCTCCCGCGCGTTGGCGAACAGCAGGGCGATGTCGGCGTGGCGGTCGGCCCGCCCGAGCCGGCCGAGGTCGATGAATCCGGTGACCCGCGAGGCGTCTGGATCGACCATGATGTTGGGCAGGCACAGGTCGCCGTGGCAGACGACGGTGTCGTCGACCTCCTGCTCCAGGCGGCGGTCGATCTGCGGTTCGAGGCGGGCGAGGAGTTCGCCGGGTGGGGTGGCCTGCTGCTCCTCGGGCAGGAAGTCGGGGTTGACCGCGTCGCGGGCGACGACGTCCCGGGCGGTGTCGAACATGCCGGCGAGGGCGCGGGTGAAGGGGCACCGGTCCGCGGGCAGGTCGTGCAACCGGCGTACGGCGTCGGCGATCGACGCCCAGGCCCGATCGAGTCGGGCGGCCGACAGCTGATCGGCGGGCACCCCGGGCACGGCGCTCGTCACCAGGTACGCCCCGGACCCGTCGGCCCACCAGTCGAGCACCTCGGGGCCGGGAACGCCGTTGGCGCTCAGCCATCCGACCCGGTCGCGCTCGGCTTCCAGGGCGGCCCGCAGCGGGTACGGCACGCACTTGGCGAAGCGGGAACCGTCGGCGTCGCGGAAGACCGCGGCGCCGGACTCGCCGCCGGTGACGGGCCGCCAGCCGTCGCCGGGTGGGGCCGGGAGGGCGTTCACCGGCTGCCGACGATCGTCATGTGCTCGCGCGCCCGGGCGATGAGCGCGTCCGGGTCGTCGGCGTAGAACCGCAGTTCGTCGACCGGGCCGCGGGGCCCTCTCGGCACCGACAGCGCCATCGGCTCGCGCAGCACCAGGTCGATGTTGGTCTGCCCACCGGTGCCGACCAGCAGATGCACCCGGTCGCCGGTCTCCTCGACCTCGACGGTCCGGCTGCTGCTGACCAGCGTCCGGCGCCGGCCCCGGATCTCGGCAACCGCCGACCAGGGGATCGAGACGTCCACCGAGTGTCCGTACCGGACCCGGATGCCGGCGGCGTCGGTCACGTGCGGGTGCACGCGTACGGTACCCAGCATCCCGAACATCCAGATCAGTCCCCACGCGCCGAGCATCAGCGCGGCGATCCGCAGCGGCGGCCAGGGCAGGAAGTGGGCGAGCAGGAGGTCGAGCAGCGGGATCTCGACCGCCGACACGACGATGAACACCACGATTATCGGAGTCACCACGCCGGCGTAGCCGAACGCCCGCGCGTCGTCGGCGAGCGTGGGCCGTCGGCGTGAGATCCAGCGGAAGAGGCTGCGCCACATCCCGGCCTCGGCGGCGAGGGCCCGACGCAGCAGGGTGGGCTGGCGGCCGTGGGTGGTGGTCATCGGTCCTCCTCGGTGGTCGTGGGGATGTCCCCGGCGCCGGCTGCCGGGGCGGGGTCGACGCCGTGGACGCGCAACCTGTCCAGCAGTTCGCCGAAGCCGGCGACCAGGCAGTCCAGCCGCTTGTCGGGCATCCCGGCGAAGAGCAGGTCGGCGAACTCGCGCTGGCCACGGACGAGCGCGTCGGCGGTCTCGGTGCCGTGCGCGGTGAACGTCACGAGGGTCGCCCGGCGGTCGGTCGGGTGCGGTTCGCGGGTGACGAAGCCGGTGGCGGCGAGCCCGTCGACCAGGCCGGTGACCGTACGCGGGCTGACGGCCAGCGCCTCGGCGAGGTCGCGCTGGGTCGTGGGGCCGCGCTGGGCGAGCACCCACATGACGTGGGCCCGGGAGTCGGTGAGGCCGTCGCGGGCCAGGCTGCGGTTCATGTCGTCGTTGATCACGACGACCAGTTCCAGCAACAGGTTCAGTGCCGCGCCGTGCCGGTCCGTCACATCACTCATGTCGCCGTTCCCACTCATGTTGCCGTTCCCACTCATGTCGTCGTTCCACTCATGTCGCTGCCCTCATAATGAGCCTGCCTGATAGTGAGTGTAGCTCACCATGTGCGCGACGAAACCCCGGCGGGAGCCGTCCCGCCGGGGTTTGTCGTTCCGGTACGGACTACACCGGGTAGACCTCGAACTCGTTCACCCGTACGTAGCCGGGCTGATGGGTGGGGCCGTGCTTACCCAGCAGCCTGACCAGGCGGGTGGTGCGTTGGCCGAACGTGACCGTCCGGACCAGTTGGGTGTTGCCGGTGACCTGCGCGACGGTGATGAACGTGATGCCGTTCCAGACCTGGATGTCGAAGTCCCTGATCGGATAGCCCTGGCTGGTGTAGACCACGACCCGGCTCACCGCCTTGTTCACCCCGAAGTCGACCTGCACCCACTCCGGTGTCAGCGGGGGATAGGTGCCCCCGGCATTCGCCCAGCTGTGGAGGCCGCCGAGCGTGGTGTTCGTCGAGCCGTCGTTGATCCGGTTCACCGAGTAGTCGTAGTAGGTGCTCGACGCCGAGACGGTGCCGCTGCGGGCGAGGTTGTCGTGGCCGGTCCCGCCGTCACCACCCACGCTGCACACACCGAAGTCGACCAGGCCGGTGCTGTACTGCAGGTAGGTCGACTCGTTGTTCCAGACCGGTGCGTCACCGGCCGGGTCGTCACGGGACTGGAAGGCCAGCGTGACCGAGCCGATCACCTTGATGTTGAGGGTGATGTTGATGTTCGGGCCGCCGTCGACCTCGACCCACTGGTAGCCCCAGACCGGGCCGTACGCGGCGTAGTCCCAGGTGGTCAGGAAGTGGTCGGGGTACTGCCAACCCGTGATGTGCTTCTTCTTGATCTTTCCGAAGTAGATGGTCTTCACGTGCGCCCCGCCCTGGGCGACGACGATCAGCTTCATCTCCAGCTTGCCCTCGAAGAGCCCGCCGAGCGAACTGGGGCTCGGCACCTTGAACCGGTGCAGGTATTCCTGGCCCCGGTTGTTGCGCAGCCCGGTCGGGTTGCAGGCGGCCTGCGTCCCCGCGCCGGCACCGGTCGCGCCGGCGTCGGCCCCGGCCACCGGTCCGACGCCGCCGTCCGACGCCTCCTCGGCCGGCGGCGTCCACGAGGCGACCGTCGTGCCGCCGCCGGTGTCCACGACCTCGTTGACCGACAGCACCCAGACCTCGTTGGTCTCGGCGTACGCCTCGGTCAGCGGGGTCGGCAGGGTGACCACCTGCCCGTTCTGGAGTTGGTGGCCGGGCGTGGAAGTGGCCGTCTGATCGGCCGGCGCGACCGCCACGGTCGGCGTACTCGCCGGTGGCACCCATTCGTCCAGGTTCGGGATGTAGATCTGTGGCGGGTAGGCGAAGCCCGAGATGTTCTGGAACTGTGCGACACCATTCTTGAGGTGCAGCCAGTTCTGGTCCTGCGGGTGCACGATAAACGATTCCTCGGCCTCGCTGATCACGCTCGAGAGCAGCGCGTTCGTGTCGCCGTCGAACTGTCGGCCGGCGATGTCGCGGATCAGCACCTGGAGCATCGTGTTCTGCGCGGCGGTCAGCAGGGGGAGGATCAGCGCCTGTAGCCGGGCCTCGATCATGGCGTCGACCGACGATGCCGCAGTTTCGGTCGGTTTGCCCTGCTTGCTCGGCACTCCGGCGTGTGCCGGCCCGGCGACCAGTGCAAGACAGAGGGCCGCGGCGACGGGAAGCGCCAGGCGGCGCAGCAGGCCGGACCGGGATCCACCTCTCCTGCCGGGTACGACGATGGGCGGGTTCACGGGCTTCCTCCTTTTGGGCGCCGATAGACGCCCTGATCCGAAAAGTGCGAACACGCCGACGCTGAAAAGTCGGGCGGCAACGGGACTTGCCCAACGCGAGGAAATGCGCACCTTGATCGACCGACCCGTTGTTGGAAGCCCCGTCGCAGATACCGATGATTGCGGTAACCGAGAATTCACACCACGAATCCTGAACTTCGTTGAACATTGTCGAACGGCTATGTAATCTCAGGCCACTCGACACCTCCCGACGGATGAGGCGCCAAATGGCGGTCAACCCCTATCTGGTCTCGGCCGAACGCACCGACCTGTCCGACCTGGCCCGGCTCCTCCGCCAACTCCGCCGCCGGCACGCCCGACAGCATGGCGACTCCGAACTCACCTACCGCGAACTCGCCGCCCGGACCGGGTGGTCCATCGGCACCATCGCCGGATACTTCGGCGGGCGTACCCTGCCCCCGACCAACCGGCTCGACGTCCTCGCCGCCCTCCTGGAGGCCAGCCCCACCGAACAGGGCGTGCTCGCCACCGCCCGCGACCGCGCACAGGAGGACCGGCGTCCCAACACACCGGCACCGGGCGCCGGCCGGTGGCCCGTGCCCCGCCAGCTCCCCGGCGAGAACTTCCGCTTCGTCGGCCGCGACACCGAACTCGCCGCCCTCGACGCCCTGCTCGACCGTTCCGGTCCACCCGCGGCCGTCGCGGTGCTGCTCACCGGCACTACCGGAGCCGGCAAGAGCACCCTCGCCGTCAACTGGGCGCACCGGGTCGCCGGCCGCTTCCCGCACGGCCAGTTGCACGTCAACCTCGGCGGCCTCGACCCCGACGGGCCGCCGGTCACCCCCGCCCGCGTCGTCCGCGACATCGCCGCCGCCTTCGGCGTACCCGGCGACCAGATCCCGGCCAGCCCCGACGCCCGGACCGGCCTCTACCGCAGCCTGCTCGCCCGCCGCCGGGTGCTCATGGTCCTCGACAACGCCCGCGACGCCGACCAGGTTCGCCCGCTGCTGCCCGGCTCACCCGGCTGCCTCACCATCATCACCAGCCGCCACCAACTCACCAGCCTCGTCGCCCTCGACGGCGTCCACCACCTCGTCGTCGACCTGCCCACCACCGACGACGCCCGGCAACTGCTCGCCCACCGGATCGGCCCCGCACGGGCCGCCGCCGAACCCGCCGTCGTCGACGAACTCGTCCGGCACTGCGCCCGCCTGCCGCTGGCCATGGTGGTCGTCGCCGCCCGCGCCAACGCCCGCCCCAACTTCCCGCTGGCCGTACTCGCGGAAGAACTGCGGCTCGCGCCCGGCAGCCTCGACCTCTTCAGCGGCGACGACGCACCCGCCGACCTACGGGTGGCGTTCGCCGGCTCCTACCGGCACCTCACACCGGCGGCCGCGACCCTGTTCCGGCGCGTCGGCGCCTACCACGAACCGGACGTCGACGCGGACGGCGCCGCCCGCCTCACCGGAACGTCGACGGCCGACGCGCGGCGGGCCCTCGCCGAACTCACCCGCGCCCACCTGCTCACCGAACACCGGCCCGGCCGCTACACCTGCCACGACCTGCTGCGCGCCTTCGCCCGCGAGATCAGCCGCTATGCGCCGTAGCGACGGTTGCGGGCCGCGTACGAGCGCAGCGCCCGCAGGAAGTCGACCTGCCGGAACCCGGGCCAGTAGACGTCACAGAAGTAGAGCTCCGAGTACGCCGCCTGCCAGAGCAGGAAGCCGGACATCCGCTGCTCACCGCTGGTGCGGATGATGAGGTCGGGATCGGGCTGGCCACTGGTGTAAAGGTGCGCGGCGATGTCGTCGGCGGTCAGCCGCCCGGCCAACTCGTCGATGTCGGTGCCGTCCCGGGCCTCCTTGTCCAACAGGGACCGGATGGCGTCGACGACCTCGTCCCGCCCGTCATACCCGACCGCGACGGTGAGGTGGAAGTCGGTGTCCCGGTCCCGGGTCTCCTCCTCGGCCAGCTTCAGCGCATGCCGGGTCGAGTCGGGCAGCCCGTCGAGCCGGCCCGCCAGGTGGACCTGCCAGCGGCTCGAACCCCGTACCAGCCGCTCCGCCACGACCTGTTCGATCATCTCCAGGAGGAACCGGATCTCGTCCGACTGGCGCTTGCGCAGGTTGTCGGTCGACGCGACGAAGATCGTGACGTGTTCGATCCCGGCGGTCGCGCACCAGCCCAGGACCTCCTCGACGTGCTCCGCGCCGTACCGGTGGCCGACGCTGGGGTTGTCGTAGCCCATCTGCCGGGCCCACCGGCGGTTGCCGTCCATCACCATCGCCACGTGCCGCGGCATGGGGCTGTCGCCGAGACTGGCCTGGAGGCGGCGGGCGTACAGCTTGTACAGCATGTCCCGGATTTTCACCCGGACAAACTACAAGACCGGCGAGCGCTGTTCTGTCCGGTTGCCGGCGCCCCGGTCAATGGCAAGATCCGGACATCCGGACATCCGGGCGGTTCGTGGGTCGTTGGTGACGTGATCGGCCGGCGGTCGGTGGAATGGTCGGTGGGTCGGGGTCGTTGTGCATGACCGCCGCCGAGGTAGCAGCCGGCGGCGTCGGTTTCCCGGTGCGGGCCGGAATGGCCCGGGCCGCCGGTGCGTTACACCCGGTCCGGACGTGAGCAGCACCCCCGCGCCGCGTCCGTGAAGGTTTTGCCCCGCGTGAGAGGCATGCGTGAGGGCGGCAGCCCGAACACCCCCCGTTCGGTTGCCACCATCCCCCTCGAACAAAGGACACCCCGATCATGACTGTCTTCGCCACGTACACCCGCAAGGCCCTGCTCGCCACCGCCGGCATCGCCATGGCCGCCGGCCTCGCCGGCCCGACCAGCGCCGCCCTGGCCGCCGACCCCACCCCCACGCAGGCCGTTACGGTCGCACAGGCCGTGACAGAGCAGGCCGACAAGCCGACCACCGAACAGCTGATGCCGAACGGTGTCCCGGGCAACCAGTCCAGCTTCACCCCGAACACCGAGCAGCTCGACAACGCCCGCAAGATCATCGACGCGGGCAAGGACCTCAACCTGCCGCCGCGCGCCTGGACCATCGCGATCGCGACCGCGTTGCAGGAGTCGAAGCTGGAGAACCTCGGCCACCTCGGCGACCGTAACGACCACGACTCCCAGGGCCTGTTCCAACAGCGCCCGTCCAGCGGCTGGGGCAGCGTGGAACAGATCACCGACCCCGACTACTCCGCCAAGGCGTTCTACAAGGGCCTGGCCCAGGTCGACGGCTGGGAAGACATGCCCCTGACCGTCGCCGCCCAGACCGTACAGGTCTCGGCCTACCCCGACCACTACGCCCAGTGGGAGAAGATGGCCGCCGACATCATCACCGACACCACCAACAAGTAAGAAGACACACCACGACGTGGGCGCCTCCCTGTTCAGGGAGGCGCCCACGTTCGCATATCCGCACGGCCCTCATTGCTCGCCACTCACGATCTCGGTCTCCCCGTCGTGCGTGTAGGTGACCGGCAGGTGCTCGTCCGGTTGCGGCGCCTGCGCCAGTTTGTGGTGCGGGTCGCCGTCCGGAGAGAAGAGCACGTCATCGGTCTTCGGATCCTTCTCCTGGCTTTCCTCCGGCGCTGTCATGTGCCCCCCTTCGGTCCGGGCGGCCTGGAACCGGCCCCGGCAGGTGTTATCCCCACTCCAGACGGAATCAACATCCCGATCGTCCGACGGGGATGACGCGGCCGGTGGCGCCCGAACCGTCCGCGACGGCCGGCCCGTCCCCGGTACGGTCACCGCCGCGCTCGGCCTGTCCGCCAGCCGTCGCCGTGGCCAGGTCGGGACCCCGGTCTCCTGAACCGCGCCGGTGGCCCGATTCCGCCTACTCACGAGGGATGACCGGTGGGGACGTGTCTCAGCCACAGTGTCAGGTGCGTACCTAGGGTCAGCGCACAGGCGACGAGAACGGCGATGATGCCGATCGCCATGTCGGGTGCCCACAGCATGACCTCGCGCAGGCCGGCGCCGAACTGCCGGGGCAGTATCCAGCCGGCCGCGACCGCCGACAGCAGCGCCGCGCCGCACCAGACGGAGGTCCGCAGGACGGACCTCGGGCCCTTCCGCAGTGCGGTACGCACCAGCAGCGCGACGACGACGGCGGCCAGCCCGAGCAGGACCCACGGCCCGTACGCGAGCAGGGGGTCTGCGCCGACGTCGTGTGGCGTCCCACCCTGGAGCAGGCGTACGACGTTGAAGGCGGCCTCGTACTGCTGGACGTCGCGGGCCATGCTGTGCGCGTTGTGCAGCACGATGACGGCAAGGTCCTGTTCGGGTACGAGGACGAGTGAACTCATGTATCCGGCGGTGGCGCCGGAGTGGTGCACGGTCCGGACGCCGTCGAGGTCGCGGGTGCGCCATCCGTAGCCGTACGAGCCGCTGGACGTCTCGACCCTGCCCTCGTGGGTGCGGGCCGTCGCCTCGGCCGACAGCACTTCGGTGCCGGCGAAGGTTCCGCCGTTCAACTGGGCGATCGCGAAGTTCGTCAGGTCGGTGAGGCTGCCGCCGAGATATCCGTACGGGACGCCGGATTCGTCGTATTCGGTGTCGAACCTCCACGCCCGGTCGAAGGTCAGCCGGTGACCGGGTGGGATGTGTTCGCGTGCGGTGGCCTCGTCGACGACGGCATCCCGCATCCGCAGCGGCTCCAGGACGTGCTGGCGCAGATAGTCCGCGTACGACGATCCGGAGACCTTCTCGACGAGCGCGCCGAGCACCATGTAGTTCGCCGAGCTGTAACGGAAGGCGCCGCCGGGTGGGCCGGCGGGTTCGGCGTCGGCGAGGGCACGCGCGGCGCGCTCGACGGCACCGTCGGCGTTGTCGAAGCGGTCGGCGAACCGCACCCCGTCCGGTGCGCTGATGCCGCTGGTGTGGGTCAGCAGGTGTTCGGTCGTGATCCGGTCGCTGACCTCCCTGTCTGCCAGGCGGAACCACGGAAGCGTGTCGACGACCGGGGCGTCGACGTCGAGCCGGCCGGCCTCGACGAGTTGGGCGACGGCGAGGCCGGCGAACGGTTTGGCGACCGAGCCGAGCAGGAACGCGGTGCGGGGTGTCACGGGTGCGCCGTCGCCGTCGGTGCCGAAGGTGCCCTGGGCGACGACGCTGTCGTCCCGTACGACCGCGTAGGCGAGTCCGGGTGAGCCGACCGATTCACGGTGCCGTTGCAGGTAGTCGTGGACGGTGTCGGTCGGAGCCGCGGCGGCGGGCGGGGTGACCAGCGCGGTGACGGACAGAACGGTGACGGACAGGGCGACGACGGCGGCCGACCGGAGTGACGAGGGGCGCATCGGAGACTCCATCACAATATTGCCGTACGGTTTACGGGGACGTTATACCGTATGGCTGTATGATTCAACCGTGCCCCGGATCGTGGATCATGCAGAGCGTCGCGGCCAGATCGCCGATGCCGTCGAGCGGCTGATCGCCGCCGAGAGTCTCGACAGCGTCACGGTCGCCCGCACCGCCGAAGAGGCGGGGATCTCTGTCGGCCTGGTCCAGCACTACTTCGCCAGCAAAGACGAGATGCTCCTGGAGTCGTTCCGCCGGATCCGCAACCGCATCGAGGCCAGGGTCGCGGCCCGCCGGCTACGATCCGAGCGCGCCGGCGCCCGGATCGAACGGATGCTGCTCGACGGGGTCGCCGAACTGATGCCGCTCGACCCGGCCCGGCGCAGCGAAGGCCGGGTGACACTGGCGTTCACGGCACGCTCGTTCAGCAACCCGGCCCTTGCCGACGTGCTGCGGTCGAGCAACGCCAACCTGCGCGCGCAGATCGAGCAGGCGCTGCGTAACGCGCTGGCGTGCGGGGAGCTTCCGGAACCCGTCGGCTACGAGATGGAGGCGGCCAGGTTGCTCGCCTTCGTCGACGGTCTGGTCCTGCACTGCCACACCGGCCAGCGACCGCTGTCGGCCCGCGCCGCGCACGCGATGGTCGCCGCCGAGTTGGCCCGGCTCCTGCCGGGGCCGTGCGACCGGTCGGCGTGACCGGCGTCGTGCGGATACGCGAACGTGGGCGCCTCCCTGAACAGGGAGGCGCCCACGTCGGGGGGGGGGGTGGGAGGTGTTGGGGGTGTCGGTGATGGTGTCGGCGGCCATCTTCTGCCACGG